>JALYJV010000230.1 GCA_030775105.1 Pseudomonadota bacterium
TCGCGAAACGATGCAGCGCGCCACGCAGGCGCGTCGGCGCAAGCCGGTGTTCATGATCGATCTTGCCGTGCCGCGCGATATCGATCCGAAGATCGGCGATGTCGAAGACATCTATCTGTACAGCATCGATGATCTGCGCGATGTGATCGCGCAGAACCTCAAACGTCGCGAAGACGCAGCGCGGCAGGCCGAAGTGCTGGTCAGCAACCAGGCTGCCGAGTTTTCACGCTGGCTCGAAAGTCGCGATGCCGCAGCAACGATACACAGCATCCGCGCACATGCACGACAGAGCCGTGACGAAGTGCTGGAGAAGGCGCGTCGGCGCATTGCCAACGGCGAGCCGATCGAGGACGTGCTGAGTTTCGTTGCCGACACGCTGAGCAACAAGATTCTGCATGCGCCTTCGCAGGCCCTGCGCCGCGCCGATGCCGTCGAGCAGGCGCTGCTGCTCAATGCCGCGCGTCGGCTGTTCGATCTGCCCGAGGATTAGCGGCGCTCCGGCGCTGTATGACGTGCCGCTCGGCGCGTCCTGGATCCTCAGCTGTTCAGAACAATGATTGATGTGACATGAAAGATTCCCTGATTGAAAAACTCGCGCAGATGGTCGAAAGGCGCGAAGAGCTGACGCATGAACTCGGCGATCCGCGCGTGATCGGTGACAGCGACAAGTTCCGCCGCCTGTCTCAGGAATACTCCGCGCTCGGGCCCGTAGTTGAGGCTTTCGATGCCTATCGCAACGCGCAGCGCGATCTTGCCGATCTCGAGCAGCTGCAGCGCGATCCGGATCCTGAACTGCGCGAGATGGCGGCGAGTGAGTATCCGCAGCTCAAGGCCAGGATCGAACCGCTGGAGCAGGAGCTGCAGGGGTTCCTGGTGCCGCGCGATCCGCTCGACAACAGCAATGTGTTCCTTGAGATCCGCGCCGGCACGGGCGGCGACGAAGCGGCGATCTTTGCCGGCAACCTGTTCCGCATGTACTCGAAGTACGCCGAGACCCGGGGCTGGCAGGTCGAGACGCTGTCGATGAGCGAGGGCGAGCATGGCGGCTACAAGGAAATCATTTCGCGCGTGATCGGCTACGGCGCGTACTCGCAGCTCAAGTTCGAGTCAGGTGCGCATCGCGTGCAGCGCGTGCCTGAGACCGAGGCGCAGGGGCGCATCCATACTTCCGCAGCGACGGTCGCTGTGCTGCCGGAAGTCGAGGAAACCCAGGCGATCGACATCAATCCGGCGGACCTGAAAGTCGATACGTTCCGCTCCAGCGGCGCCGGTGGCCAGCACGTCAACAAGACCGAATCGGCCATCCGCATCACGCATATTCCGACCGGCGTCGTCGTCGAATGCCAGGAAGAGCGTTCACAGCACAAGAACCGCGCGAAGGCGATGGCGCTGCTCGCTTCGCGTCTGCTCGATGCGGAGCGCGCGAAGCAGCAGGGCGATGTGGCCGCGACGCGCAAGAAACTCGTCGGCAGCGGCGATCGTTCCGAACGCATCCGCACCTACAATTTTCCGCAGGGCCGCGTCACCGATCACCGCATCAACCTGACGCTGTATCAGCTCGATCGCATCATCGAAGGCGCGCTGGAGCCGGTGATCCAGCCCTTGCTGGCCGAGTATCAGGCCGAGCTGCTGGCCGAGATGGGTGAGGCGTGACACTGGGCGAGGCCTTGAGTGCGGCGCAGGCAGCGCTGGCTGCGGTCACGGACACGCCGCGCCTCGACGCCGAATGGTTGCTCGAGCACGTCACGGCGCTGGACCGCCCTCAGCTGCTCATTCGCGCGGACGATGCGCTGGACGAGGCGAGCTCTGCGCGGTACTTCGCACTGGTCGAGCGCCGCCGACGCGGCGAACCGCTGGCCTATCTGACCGGTGAACGCGGATTCTGGTCGCTCAATCTCAAAGTTTCGGCGGACGTGCTGGTGCCGCGGCCGGAGACCGAGCTGCTCGTCGAATGGTCGCTGCTGCTGATCGCGGAACTGGATCGCCCCGTCATCGCCGATCTGGGCACCGGCAGCGGCGCCCTGGCGCTGGCGCTGGCCACCGAGCGTCCGGATGCCATCGTCGATGCGACGGATGTTTCCGCTGCTGCGCTGGTGATCGCGCAAGGCAATGCCGAACGGCTTGGCCTGCAGCGGGTGCGATTCCAGCGCGGCCACTGGCTGGAGCCGCTGGCCGATCAGGCCTACGATCTGCTCGTGTCCAATCCCCCTTATATCGCGGCCAACGATGCCCATCTGCAGGCGCTGCAGTACGAGCCGATGCTTGCGCTCAGCGATGGCGCCGACGGTCTGGGCGCCTTGCGCGAGATCATCTCGTCCGCACCCGCACATCTGCGCCGCAATGGCTGGCTGATGGTCGAGCATGGCTATGACCAGGGCGCTGCGGTTCGTGATCTGTTTGCCCGGACGGGCTTCAGCGCAATCGAAACCCGGCGCGATCTGGGCGGACAGGAACGTGCGACTGCGGGATGCTGGTCCAGCGGTGCGGTGTCGGCATGACGGATTTCTCCCGCTACAGCCGGCAAGTCGTGTTGCCCGAGGTCGGGGTCAACGGCCAGGCCGTGCTGCGTGACTCGTCGGTGCTCGTGATCGGTCTCGGCGGCCTGGGTTCGATTGCGACGCAGTATCTGGCCGGTGCCGGCATCGGCCATCTGCTGATTGCCGACAGGGATCGTGTCGACGGCAGCAATCTGCAGCGCCAGACCCTGTACCGGCAGACCGACGTAGGGCAACTCAAGACCACGGCCGCGGCGGCGCAGCTCGCAGCGATCAATCCGCTGATCGAGATTGAAACCCTCGACGCACCAGCGGCGTTGACGGCGGTCTCGCGTGCCGACGTCGTGCTCGATTGCACCGACAACTTTCCTGCGCGCTATGCGATCAACGCCGCGTGCGTGCGTGCGCGCAAGCCGCTGGTCAGTGGTGCGGCTATCCGCTTTGAAGGCCAGATTGCGGTGTTTGATCTGCGCCGCCGCGGCCCGTGCTATCGCTGCCTGTTCGCTGATGTCGGCGAACCGGCGGAGCGTTGCGAAGATGCCGGCATTCTCGGTCCGGTCGTCGGTACGGTCGGCAGTCTGCAGGCGCTTGCCGCAATCAAGCTGCTGCTAGGCATCGACGCAGGTGCATCGCACCTGCACAGCTGGGATGCGATTCAGATGCAATGGCGCACGCTGAAGTTCAGCGCCGATCCTCTATGCCCCGAATGCGGAGCGACACATGTCTGACGTCCCCTTGATCATTCCCCGCCGCCTGGCGATCCAGATTCTTCACGAAGCGCAGATCGCGCAGCCGGAGGCGATCCGCGGCGTGGTCTGCGCGCGTACGGATGAACCGTCCGCATTCCGCCAGGGTGAGGCACAGGCGCGGACCGGCGAATCACTGTGGGCAGTGCTGTGGTCGCATCCGCTCGCGCCCGCGGTGCCGAGCGCAGACCAGCTCGATGCCGATCAGCTCAGCCTGGTGGTGTCGCTCAACACCAAGGGCGTGCTCGAAATGCGCGCCTGGCGTTTGCGCGAGGGTGCGCCGCAGGAGCAGGTGCTGAAGATTCGCGAGTAGATGTGCGTTACAAGTTCTCCTTTCAACATCCCCGGGGCAAGCGATGGGCGAAACCAAGATCTCTGTAGAAGTGCGTGGCCACGTGCTGTTGATCGGCTTCAATCGACCGGACAAGTACAACGGATTCGATCCGGAGATGTTCAATCAGTTGGCGAAGGCCTACGGCCGCCTCGACGCTGATCCGGAACTGCGCTGTGGTTTCGTCTACGCCAACGGCAAGCATTTCACCGCCGGCCTCGATCTGCCGAAGTGGACGCCGACCTTCGCCTCCGGCGCCTGGCCCGAACTGGCCGAAGACGAACGCGATCCGCTCGGCCTGATTCCCGGCAAGCGCGTGAGCAAGCCATTGGTGTTCGCGATGCAGGGTATCTGCTTCACGATCGGCATCGAGCTCGCGTTGGCGGGTGATATCCGCATCTGCTCGGAGGATTCGCGCTTCGGCCAGATCGAGGTCAAGCGCGGCATCTACGCCTGTGGCGGCGCGACGGTGCGCATGGTCCAGGAGTTCGGCTGGGCGAATGCGCAGCGCTACCTGCTGACCGGCGACGAGTTCAACGCCGCCGAGGCGCATCGCATCGGCTTCGTGCAGGACGTGGTGCCCAATGGTGAGCAGTTCGAAAAGGGCCTCGCGATGGCCGAAAAGGTTGCGCGCCAGGCACCGCTCGGCGTCTACGGCAGCCTCAAGTCCTCGCGGCTGTCGCTGGAGAGGGACATGCAGTTCGCGATGTCGCGCTTCATGCCGGACATTGCGCCGCTGATGGGCAGCGAGGACGTGCGCGAAGGCGTGCAGTCCTTCGTCGAACGGCGCGAAGCGCAGTTCAAGGGGCGCTAAGGGCGGATGGAAACGTCCGCGGTTCAGGCCGTAAAGCTCGCAGTCGTCGCATCTCTTGGTCTGTCCAAGGATGCGGCGCACATCTATGTCGGCCTTTCAGTTTTCCTGATCACCGCATGGGTACTGCGCAAGCCCTGGCGTTCCGTCGTGCCCTGGTTTGCGGTTCTTGCGGTGGCCTGTGCCGGCGAGTTGCTGGATGCCGTCGACAATATCCGCTCGACGGGTCATTGGATCTGGCGGGCGAGTCTGCACGACATCCTGAATACGCTGTTCTGGCCGACTGTGTTGCTGCTGCTTGCACGTTGCCGACGCCGTCCCGCCACGGATCCTGTCTAACGGGTGTCCAGCACTACAATCTCCTGCGTACGATCACGCTGCAGGCGTTTTGCATTGCGCGTGCTGGCGAATGCGATGTGACCGCCGGCAGTGCTGGGCCAGCTGTTGTTGCCGCGCGAAGGAATCAGCCGCGCTTCGGTCCAGCCGCCGTCGCCAAGTACGGCGCTCATCACGCGCCAGCGCCAGTCTTCCGCGCGTGAGTCGTACCAGACAGCACGGACACGACCGTCGGCGTCGAGGCCGAACTGGGGGTACTGCGCATGGCCCAGCTCTGCGGGTGCAATTGCGGCGGGTTCGTTGAAAGTTGCACCGTCATCCGAATGACTGGACAGCACCGTCAGGTTCGCGCCCGACGACTGCAGCGGCTTGCTGTCCCAGGCCAGCAGCAGCGCACCGCTATTGTCATAGGCGAGCGCGGGATGGCGATCGGCGGCATCGGCTGCGCCGATCAGCTGCAGTTCGCTCCATTCATCGCTGTTTGCGGTGAGGCTGCGCACGGCGATCTGCCAGTCATCGGGATCGGTGCCTTCACCGCTCAATACGACGCCGGTCCATAGTGGATCGACGTCATTGCGATTGTCCTGCCAGCTCACCGCGATTCGACCATCACTGGCCGCGGCGATGCGCGGCCATACCGAAGCTGGGTAGCGCGCACTGCGCGTGTCGAGCAGATTGGCGGCGGCAACGGTCTTGCCAGCGTTGGACAGATTCTGCGGCGCATCGCCGGCATCCACTTGCTGCAGCCACACATCGAACGGCGCGCCTTCACGAATCTCCTGCCAGACCACGACCAGGCCGTGCGCCATGCTCAGGCTGAGATCGGGACGCTCGGCGCGACCTTCCGGAGCGCGCAGCACCTGCTCGGCCTGCCAGCTGATGCCGCCGTCGCGCGATTCGCGCAGGACGATCCCTCGTCGGTGTGGGCGTTGGTTGGCGCCTTCTGCCTGCCATACCGCGACAATGCGCTCGCCGAGCGCGGCGATGCGCGGAAAGCGTGCAGTGTGGGCGCTGCTCAGTACGCTGGTGGCGGACCACGCACCGCTGGCCAGGCGCCGGCGATAGGTGATCACGCTGCCGCCGGGCACGTGCTGCTCGGCGACCAGATGCAGTGCATCGCCGCCGGCGGCCAGATGCGGGAAGCCGGCGAATTCGCCCGCTGTGCCGAGCGCAACCTGCGCGCCATCGTCGCTGCCGCTGTCGGCCGGAATCGGCGCCGTCGGTTGCGCAACTGCGGCGCTGGGTGAAACGAAGATGGCCGAACTCAGTGCGCGCAACTGATCCGGCAGCTCGACCGGATTCGGGATCAGTGACAGTGGGAGGTCGTTGGTATTGAGTTCCGCCGGCAGGCCGAGACCGCGGATCTCGGCGCGATACCAGGTTGCTGCCTCCGTCGCGACGACATCGTGGGTGTAGCGCGCATCGAGTTCCAGCAGGCTGGGCGAGAACGTCGCAACCGGCTCGGTGCTGCGGCCGGGCGACTGGTAGATCAGGACCCGATTGCCCATCGCAGCACTCGCGCTCACGCGCAGCATGCCGGCAGTGCCCGCCGGGATAATCACTTCATCGCCGGCAATGGCCTCGAACGTGCCGTCGCCATCGAAATCAGCTTCAAGCCGGACCACTGGCGCGCCGGGGCCGGCGTGCACCGCGGTATAGCCACCGGAAATACCCTGCAGCAGCGCGCGTTCGGTCAGCGAGCGGGTGAAGACCTCGGTGGTTGGCATGCCGGGACCGGCGAGCAGCCACAGTTCGCGGAAGTGGTTGTCGCTGGCGCCGGCGATGCCGAAGCGGTAGCCAGCGTTCCAGCGGTTTTCGATGTACTCGATTTCCTTGTCGACATCACTCGCGCGGTTCCAGCCTTCGACGAGATCGATACCGATCGCGTCGCCGCGACGATTCGGCAGGCCGTCGTCGCCGATCTCACCGTCATCCGGATGCGCGGTGACCCAGATCGCGCCCTGGGTATGCGCGTCCCAGATCGATTGCTGCAGGCGCCGCAGCTCGTCCTCGGTATCCGCACCCTGGACCACCGTGTCGACTGCGCCGTGCAC
>JALYJV010000231.1 GCA_030775105.1 Pseudomonadota bacterium
CATGCGGGATGTAGTACGTCGGCAGACGTGTGTTCATGCTCACCTCGATGTGGCGCGCATCTGCATGCGGCACCACAGTGCCGGAATCAGGATTGCCGGTGCGGCGATCGCATCGAGCCATAGGCCCGCGCTGAGCTGGTACTTCCAGCACAGCGCCGCGTCCAGGGGTGCCCAGACCAGTATGCCGACGATCAGGGCATCTGCCGCCCAGCGCTGCCTGTTGCGCAGGCCGTACTGCACGAGGAAGAACATCATCGCTCCCCAGCTGGCGACGGTCGGGCCGAACAAGGCGAGGGCCAGGCGCGCATCATCACCCTGCAGCGGCAGCCAGCGGTCGAGCCAGGACGTGCGCAACAGAAGGAAAGGCAGCGTCAATCCACCGAGGACGTGAAGCCCGGCAATCCAGCTCAGCCATTTATGCAGGTGTTCGCTTTTCATTCGCCCAGTCTACTTCTGGCAGCGTGTGCAGTAGAACGACGCGCGCTGGCCGATGATGAGGCGCTTGATCGTCGTGCTGCAGTTCAGGCACGGCTCGCCGTCCCGTCCATAGGCGTAGAGCTTCTGCTGGAAATAACCAGATTCGCCGTCGGCGCCGGCAAAATCGCGCAGCGTTGTACCGCCCTGGATCACCGCTTCAGACAGCACGGCGCGGATCGTCTCAGCGAGCCGATCACAGTCGGCGCGATTCAGGCGCCGCGCCGCGCGGGTGGGTCGGATGCCGCTGCGGAACAGGGCTTCAGTCGCGTAGATGTTGCCGGCACCGACGACGATGTGGCCGTCCATGACGAAATTCTTGACCGCAACGGTCTTGCCGCGCGACAGGCGAAACAGATGCTCGCCGTTGAACGCGTCGGAGAACGGTTCCGGCCCCATGCCGTCGAGCAGCACGTGACCGGTTTCCTTCGCCGGCCACAGCAGCATCGCGCCGAAACGGCGAGGATCGTGATAGCGCACCACCAATCCGCTTTCGAGCAGCCAGTCGACGTGATCGTGTTTCTTCAGCGGTGTATCCGCAGGCAGCACCAGCACGCGACCGGACATGCCGAGATGGACGATGACGCGATCGGCAGAATCGAGCGCGATGATCAGGTACTTGCCGCGACGATCAATCGTCGTGACCGTACGCCCACGCAGGCGCTTGGCGAGATCCGCAGACACCGGCCAGCGCAGGCGCGCATCGCGCACGGTGACGCTGCGGATGCGCTGGCCGCTCAGATGCGGCAGCAGACCACGGCGGACGGTTTCGACTTCCGGTAATTCAGGCATGGCCCAAGTCGCTGGTGAATAGAAAAAGGCCCGCGAACGGGCCTTTGGATGTTCTCACGTCTGCAGCGCGTGAATCACTCCGAAGCAGGCGCAATCGCATTCTGGATCGCTTCGTCGGGAGATGCCGGCATCACGGCAGACGCGAGCGTCAGCAGCCCAGCTTCCTCTGCCTTCGACACCGCGTAGCGCACGCCATACTCAGGCCGGTCGATCTGCAGCTGAGGTTCGGTTGCAGCGAGCCGCAGCTGTATTTCGCCATCCTCCAGCACGATGCGGATAGCCTGACCGCCGCTAGCGCCGTCGGCCGGCATCGCGGCGTTCCACATCGAACGCGCCTTGCGCCAGTTATCGACAAAGGCCTGCAGTTTCTCGGCGCTGGCATCCGGCTGCGTGTCCGCGGCCCACGTGCCTTCAGCATTGCGCGACACCGTCAGGCCCGGCACTTCGATGCGCACGATCTTCGCACCTTCCGGAAGCAGCGGCTTGGCAACCAGATCGCTGTAGTCGGCATCAAGCGCCGCGCTCGGCGGATCGGATACGAGCGCAACGTGATCGCCGGTCCTGATGTACCGGCGTGCCTGGATGGGTTCGTTTGCGCCGAATGCGAGCAGCTGGTCATTGAGTGTGACGGTGTACCCGGGGGGCTCCAGGCCGAGTTCAGCGAGCGACACTTCCGCCAGCGGCAGGCTGCGCTCGACATTGCTCGTCGTCAGCGAAATCAGGCCGGCAACTTCGAGCGGATCGGTCGGCGCTTTCACCGGCGCGACGATCTGCCATTGCTCGTCCTGTTTCTCCAGGCGCAATAGCGGCGCGCCCGGATGTTCGATGACGATCTGCTTGAGCGTGTCCGCAGTCAGCGTCGTCAACGGCGGCAGGACTTCCGGCTTCTCGCGCGTGAACCACACGACGGCGCCGAGACCGGCGAGCACGCCGACCAGGACGATGTTGAGTCTTGCTCGGGACATGGTCGGCTCTCTACTGGCGACGACGGATGATCCAGCGCGCCACACCGAAGGCGATCAGGCCCAGCGGCAGCAGCAGCACGAAGAACAGCGCAATCGACGTGAACGCCCAGCCCGGCAGATACAGCGCGGTGTCCGGCGCGTTTTTGATGTCGATGTTGAGCTGCGCATCGCGCGACGCGAGCCACTGCACGATGTTCAGGCCGAGTTGCTGGTTGCCCAGTTCGCCGACGTACGCATCGGTGAGAAAGTCGGCATCGCCGACGAGCACGACACGCTGTGGACGCGTCGCCGGTGTGTCCTTCGCGGTTTCGCGTTCGGCGGCAGCCGGCGCTGGCGGTGTGTACGGACGCGTCAGCGTCGCGCCAATCGTCAGCGGGCCCGGAATGTCGGTAGCGTCGAGCGCGACCGTGCCGGATGACATGTCGCCGGTTTCGAGCCAGGACTCGGGCGAAGACTCGAGCATCGGCTGCAAGGTCCAGCCGTTCGCCGCGCTTTCGCCGGCGGGCTTCAGCGCGCGCACCAGCGGGAACAGCGTGACCATGTCGAGGCCCTGCGTCACCAGGTTGGGCGGATAGCCGACTGCGGCGAAGAAGCCCGGATGACCGGTGCCGAGCACCTGGTATTCGGGCAGGATCGCGTAGCCGTTCTGCCAGCTGATGCCGAGATCCGTCGCGAGCTCATCGAGACCGGCCGGATAGTCCGGATCGGCCAGCCACAGCAGGTTGCCGCCGTTCTTGACGTAGTCGCGGATCAGCGCGATCTCGCCATCGAACAGCTTTCCGCTCGGCGAGGCGAGCACCAGCGCGCTGGTGTTGTCCGGAATCTGCGGCGTCTGCACCAGATTCAGGCCCTGCACCTTGAGGCCCTTGTCGCGCAGTGCCTGTGCGAAACGACCGAGGCTGTCCGGGCCTTCGCCATTCGTGCTGCGTTCGCCATGACCTTCGATGAAGACGACGAACTGCTCGCCGGAGAACGCGAGGCGCTGCAGCGCCGTGGTGACCGCCTGCTCGGTGGTCGCACGCAGATTCTCGCGCCGCCCCTGATACTCGACGACCACTTCGCCGATCGCGTTGATGTTGAACTCGCGGACCTTCTGCGGCGACGCACTCGGATCGATGAAGTCGATCTTGATGTTCGCCTTCTCGCGCAGGTACTTGCCGAGATCCTCCTCGACCGCGCGACGCGTTTCCGCGCCGTTGGGCGCGAACACGTGAAACGTGATCGGTTCGGGCATCGCCGCGAGTTGCTTGACGCTCGCTTCGGTCAGCGTATTGCGCTGGTTCGCGGTCCAGTCGAGTTCGGACTTGAAGCGCACCGACAGATAGCCGAGCACGGCGATGACGGCGAGCACCAGCGCGCCGTTGATCAGCTGCTGGATGTATGTCTGTTTCTTGCTCATGTTCATGGGGTCTTAGTTGCGCTCGATGTCCAGACGCAGCACCGTCATCCACAGGAACAGCGCGGAGAACAGGACGTAGTAGATCGCGTCGGCGGTATTGAATACGCCACGGCGCAGGCTTTCGAAATGGTCGATCAGCGACAGGTAGCTGAACAATTCCTTGAACGGCACGCTGTCGTTGTAGGCGAGGATGTTGAGCAACCACAACACCAGCAGCAGGCCGAAGCTGCCGACCGCGGCAATCGTCGGCTCGCGGGTCAGCGACGACACGAACAGGCCGGCCGCACCGAAGGCCATCATCATCAGGAACAGGCCGAACAGGCCGGCGGCGAGGCGGCCCCAGTCCAGATCAGTCGACCAGTGCAGGGATAGCGGCATCAGCGCGAGCAGCAAGACGATGACGGCGACAAAACCAAGCAGGCCGACAAACTTGCCGAGGACGATTTCGGTCAGCGAGACCGGCGCCGAGAACAGCAGCGTGATGCTGTTCGACTTCCGCTCTTCGGCGAACAGCCGCATCGTCATCAGCGGCATGACCAGCAGCAGCAGGATCGTCGCGAAGCCGAACAGCGAGCCGCCGATGTAATCGGACACACCGAGTTGCTGATCGCTGACGGCGGCCGTAGCGGCGTACTCGGCCATCAGGTTGATGAACACGAAGCCCATGATGAACTGGATGATCGCGAGCACCGCCCAGGCCAGCGGCGACAGGAAGATGCGGCGCGATTCATAGCGCGCAATGTTCAGGATGTTGCTCATGCTGCCACCTTCACGTTCAATAGACCCGGAGCGTCGGGCATGAGTGAGCCCGCTCCCGCACCCATTTGCCCTTCGCGCAAAACACCGTGTCGCGCGCTCATGCCGCGGCCCTCGCCGCATCGCGCAGCGTCAGTTCAACAAAGATGTCTTCCAGCGTGTGCAGCTGCGCACGCAGTTCATACAGACCCCAGCCGCCGCGCGCCGCCGCTTCGGCGATGGCTTCGCGCGGATCGTTCGCGCCATCGCGATCGATACGGAAGCTGCCGTCGCCCAGATGGGTTGCGCTCTTCACGCCGGCAATCGCAGCGAGTGCGGACTGTTCCGGCGGCTTCCTGAAGCTCGCATTGATCGCAACGAACTTGCCGGCGCGGGTTTCGTCCAGCGATTCGTTGTAGACCACGCTGCCGCGCGCAATGATCATCACGCGCGAACACACGGCCTGGATCTCAGACAGGATGTGACTCGATACGATGACGCTGTGGTTCTGGCCGAGATCGGCGATCAGGCGGCGGATCTCGCGGATCTGGATCGGATCGAGGCCGACGGTCGGCTCGTCGAGGATCACGACCGGCGGGCGATGGATGATCGCCTGCGCGATGCCGACGCGCTGCTGATAGCCCTTGGACAGATTGCCGACCAGGCGCTTGCCGACATCGGCGAGGCCGCAGTCGTGCTTGGCCGATTCCACCGCCGCGACCTGGGCTGCCTTGGCAATGCCGTGCAGGCTCGCGCAGTAGCGCAGGTATTCGTCGACGGTGAGTTCCGGATACACCGGCGGCTGTTCCGGCAGATAGCCGAGAAAGCGCTTGGCCGCCTTGGGGTCGGCATGCAGCGAGACGCCCTTGACGAGAATCTCGCCAGCGCTCGGCGCGAGGTTGCCGGTCAGCATCTTCATCGTCGTCGACTTGCCGGCGCCGTTAGGGCCGAGCAAGCCGAGAATTTCGCCCTTGCGCAGCGTGAGATTCAGGCTCTCGACGGCGACGGTGGGTCCGTAGCGGCGCGTCAATGCGCGCGCCTCAATCAGGATTTCGTTGTCCATATCCCCGGTCTGATGTCAGTTGAATTCAGAAATGAAGAGCGGCACTCTGTCGCCCGCTCTGACTGCGTGACCTGCTGTGTAGTTCCGGCGCCTGGCACCAGCTTTATGAATACAGCGTCGGCTCGCCCTCGGGCCGGCGGCGGAAGCGTTTGTAGCCCCACCAGTACTGTTCGAGGCTGGCGCGGGCGCAACGCTCCAGGCCGGCGTTCATTGCCGCGACCGAAGTCTGCAGGTCTTCGCTGTAGATCGCCGGATCGGCCGCAAACCAGTGCGCGATGAAGCCCTGACCGCGCGGCAGACGTTCACCATAGAAGAACACAACGGGCGTTCCGGATTTCCGGATCAGCTTGGCGACCAGCGTCGGCGTATGTGCGGCAACGCCGAAGAACGGCGCAAATACGCCGCGCCCCTTCGGCGGATCCTGGTCCGGCATGAAGTACACCGTCTCGTTGCGCGCCAGCACTGCGAGCACCTTGCGACCGACACTGCCCTCGGCCGGCAGCATTTCGCCGCCGAAGCGGGTCCGGCCCTGCAGCGAAAGGTCGTTGACTGCACCTTTCTGCGGCTTGTAGAGACCGGTGGCTTTGTACTTCTTCGAGAACGGAATCGCGCAGGCTTCCCAGTTGCCCTGGTGCAGGGTCAGCAGGAGCATGCCCTTGCCCTGGGCCAGCGCCTGATCGATGACTTCACCGCCGCGCCATTCCTTGACCATGTCGAGAACGCGCTGATCGCTGGCCAGCCAGGCGACCGGCATTTCGAGGATGGTCTTGACCTCGTTCTGCACCGAAATCCGGGCCAGGCGGCGGCGTTCGGCCACGCTCATCTGCGGAAAGCAGACTTCGAGGTTACGCAGCGAGGTGTTGCGGCGACCGTTGGGCAGTGTCCACAGCAGCCAGCCGAGCAGATCTCCGAACGCGTGGAGCACGCGAAGCGGCAGCATCGAAAGGATATGAAACAGGATACGCATGGCGGCGCATTCTGCGGGCAGCGCCTCGTTGGTGCAAAAGCACGTCCCGCCGGCGATGCCGGGTCGGGTGCGGTCCGTCGGCAAAGTCGACAGAATCGGTGCCGATGGCCGCGCAAAAGAAAAACCCGGCGCCTGGGGCCGGGTCAATATTAACGGGAGGTAAAACCATGTTGATGTACCGGGCAGTTTGGGGAACCCGACACACCGATGGCAGTGTGCGGGTCCGCCGGGCACCGCGGTGTCGGCCAAATCCGCATCACTTCTGTAGGAATTGGGCGACATCGCCATGATTGGACTGCTGCAACGCGTGACCGGGGCCAGCGTGCGGATCGATGGTCGGATCGAGGCCGAAATCGGCAACGGCCTGCTGGTTCTGGTCGGGGTCACCCCGGCGGACGGCGACGCCCAGGCCGAGCGCCTGCTGCAGCGCCTGCTGGACTACCGGGCATTTGCCGATGAACAGGGCCGCATGAACCGCAGTCTGCGCGATATCGGCGGTGGCCTGCTGCTGGTCCCGCAGTTCACCCTTGCCGCCGACACGCGCCAGGGCAACCGCCCCGGATTTTCGACCGCGGCACCACCGGAGCAGGCGCGCGCGCAGTTTGAATATCTGCTTGCTCAGGCGCGGGCGCAGTGGCCGCAGACCGCTGCCGGCGTCTTTGGCGCAGACATGAAAGTGGCGCTGATCAACGATGGCCCGGTGACGTTCTGGCTCGAGGTCGACTGAGTTTGCAGCCCGATTCCTGGCCACAAAATGAGCCCTACCCGCTTGATGTAGTTCAAATCCTCCGGGGCCGGGAGTACCATGGGCGCCCTTTTAAGCCAGCCGAAGGCCAATGGCCGCCCGCACTGCCAGCGTAGAACGCAACACGCGCGAGACCCAGGTCCGCGTCAGCCTGAACCTCGACGGTTCGGGCGCTTCGCGGTTCGAGACGGGCATTCCGTTTCTCGACCACATGCTGGATCAGGTTGCCCGCCACGGCCTGATCGACCTCGACGTCGTCGCCAAGGGCGACCGCGAGATCGACGATCACCACACGGTCGAAGACATCGGCATCACGCTGGGCATGGCCTTCGACCAGGCCGTCGGCGACAAGAAGGGTGTCGTTCGCTACGGCCACAGCTATGTGCCGCTCGACGAGGCGCTGTCGCGCGTCGTCGTCGACCTGTCCGGCCGGCCGGGCCTGGAATACATCGTCGACTATCCGCGAGCGCGCATCGGCGACTTCGATGTCGACCTGTTCCGCGAGTTTTTCCAGGGCTTCGTCAATCACGCCAAGCTGACAGTGCATATCGACAATCTGCGCGGCCGCAATGCGCACCACATTGTCGAGACCATCTTCAAGGCGTTCGGCCGTGCCCTGCGTATGGCGGTGAGCCCCGATCCGCGCATGACGGGTGTGATGCCGTCGACCAAGGGCACTCTCTAGGCAGCAAGGTCCAACGCGCCCCAGCGCGGACGATCGAGCCACTTTCTACAGACCGGCTTCATGAACCTCCCCATTTCCCAGCAGCCCCGGCGCATCGCCGTGTGTTCGCCGCGCGTTTACCAAGGCTGACGCATGACAGAAGCCATTGGCGTCATCGACTACGGCATGGGCAATCTGCACTCGCTCGGCAAGGCGCTGCAGCGGGTGTCGTCGTCCAGCCGCGTCGTCATCAGCTACGACCCGGAAGAACTGCTGGCCTGTGACCGGCTGGTGTTGCCTGGCGTCGGCGGTGTCAAAGCCTGCATGGAGGAACTGCGGCGGCTCGAACTCAATGAGCTGGTGGTTGAGGCCGCGCGCACCAAGCCGATGCTCGGCATCTGCCTCGGCATGCAGGTGATGCTGGAGTGGAGCGAGGAGAACGGCGGCGTGCCGGCACTGGGCCTGTTCCCGGGCCGCGTCGAGCGTTTCCCGGACCCCGAACCGGCCGATGAATCGCATGCCGAGCGCCTCAAGGTGCCGCACATGGGCTGGAACCGCGTGCGCCAGATGC
>JALYJV010000232.1 GCA_030775105.1 Pseudomonadota bacterium
CCGGTATTCCGCCGTGCCGGCGCCCGCATGCTCGTGCTCGGCGACGGCAGCGTCATCCGCGGACTCTCCGCCGGCTGTCCCGAAGCCGACATCATCGAACGCTCGCGCGACGTGATCGCCAGCGGCAAGGCGCGCCTGCTGCGCTACGACCGCGAGCACGGCTACGACACGCTGCTCGAACTCGGCTGCGGCGGCGAGATGGAAATCCTGCTCGCGCCATTGAAAGGCGCCGACGACCTGCGTTTCGCCGCAGCCGTCGCCGAGTCTCTGCAACAACGCGCGGACGGTTTTCTGTTCACGGTCTTCGCGCATGGCGACAGCTGCCTGGACAAACCGCGGCATCTGGTCTGGGCAGATAAAGTCCTGCTCGACGAACTGGACGATCCGCAGCTCAGCACCAGCCTGCTCATCCAGTATCAGGCTGCCTCTGCATTGCCCGCCGTGCAGTTCCAGGAGCTGGCGACCTCGCAGGGCAAGCTGCAGATCCTGATCGAACGCCTGCGCCCGCCGATGCGCCTGGTGCTGATCGGCGTCAATACGACGACATTGGCACTGACCCGCCTCGGCCGCAGCATGGGCTGGCAGATCTGCGTCGTCGATCACCGTGATGACACGACTGTCCCCGCACTCGCCGACGGCGCCGAACTCCTGCGCGCCACACCGCAGACATTCAGCCAGCGCGTGCAGTGTGATGCACGCACCGCGGTCGTCGTGATGACGCACAACCTCGAACGCGACATCGACTACCTGCAGGTGCTGGCCAGCCAGCCCCTCGCCTACCTCGGCGCCCTTGGCTCACGCATCCGCGCCGCGAAGATGCACGCAGCCATCAAGGCACCAACAGTCCCGCTGCATGCCCCCGCCGGCCTCGACATCGGCTCCGAAACCCCCGAAGAAATCGCCCTCGCGATCGCCGCCGAAATCCAGGCCACAGTCAACGGCCACACCGGCGGCCACCTCAGCGCCGGCGACGGACCGATCCATTGAGCGACATCTGCATCGTGCTGCTCGCGGCTGGGCACTCCAGCCGGTATGGCAGTGCGAAGCTGCTGGAGGTGTTTGGTGGGGAGACGCTGATTCGTAGGATCGCCAAGGCGGCTCTAGGGACTGATAGTCGCGTACTCGTCGTCACTGGTGCCTACGCCGAGCGCATAACAGCTGAACTTTCCGGACTCGATCTCGTTCTGGTGCACAACGCCGAATGGAATGAAGGTATGGGCACGTCGATCGCAACAGCGATCAGAACTATCCTGTCCGGTATCAATCGCTGCGTAGCTGCGATCATCTGCCCCGCCGACCTTCCCCTGATCGGCACTGAACAGTTGCGGCGTTTGTCCGATGCTCATGAACGAAACCCGCTGCGGATCATCGCGTCCAACTGGGGCGACGCTCGGGGCGCGCCATGTCTGTTCCCGATGTCTTACTTCCTTCAGCTTGCACAACTCAAAGGTCCACAGGGTGCGCGCGTTCTGCTCGAGCAGTATCCGACGGAGGTTGAATGCATTGCCCTTCCAGAAGCAGCAACAGATATCGATACTGCTGAAGACTATGCGAGCCTGAACTCCGAACGCCGCAAATGACCGGAGAGCTTGGCTATCGCCTCCCCAGGCTTGGATTGGGCTAAACGAGATATAGATGAGACTGGTGACGTGGAACTGTTGTCGCGGCACCTATGCCAAGAAAGCTCCGCTGCTCGATCCCCTGGCTGCGGATATTGCCGTCATCTAGGAGTGTGGACGACCTGACACTGAATCTGACACCTGCTTATGGTTCGGCGACAAACCGACTCAAGGCATATGTGTAACTAGCAGGAACGGATACCGGCTGCGAGCGCTTCCTGCGTTGCCCGACATCCCGAAATTTTGCTTCCCCGTCGAGGTGACGGGTCCAGAGCGCTTTTTACTCTTCGTGGTCTGGTCGAAAGGAGGGCAGAAGTTTCGCTACGTCATGGGCGTTGTGAAGGCAATTGAAGCCTATCGAGAAATCATTGAAAGCATCCCAACGGTGTTGATTGGCGATCTCAACTCGAATGCCATATGGGATAGTTGGCATCCGAAGACTCTGAACCACTTCGCCCTGATAGCGCTGCTCGCGGAGCTTGGTATACAGAGCAGCTACCACCACTTTTTCGGCGAGGCCCACGGAGCGGAGACTCGACCAACGTGCTACTTGCTTTGGAAGGAGAATCGCCCCTATCACATCGACTATTGCTTCGTTCCGAATACCTGGCTTTCTCGGCTTCAAACTGTCGAGGTGGGCTCTTACGAGAGCTGGAAGAGCGTTAGCGACCATCGGCCGTTGGTTGTGGATTTCTTAGATCGATAGTTGTGTTATCCGATATTCGTTTCATCTCTGGAGAAGGCTAATGACTGAGCAAACCGGAGGCTGCCTATGCGGCCAGGTCAGCTACAAGCTGACCGCCGAACCCGTCGCTTCCAGAGTCTGCTGGTGCAGGGACTGCCAGCACCTCTCATCCAATGGAACGGTGAACGCGATCGTTCCGACCGCCGCCATCGAGATTTCAGGAAACACCACCGAGTACACCAGCACCACAGACAGTGGCAACCAGATCCGCCGTCGATTCTGCCCTCAATGCGGGAGTCATCTGTTTTCAGATTCGTCTGGCCGCCCCGGTCTGACTGTGGTCCGTGTCGGCACGCTCGACGATCCGTCATCGATCAAACCAACCGTCAATATCTGGAGCGCCAGCGCACCGGCCTGGGCTTGCCTGGATTCGTCGCTTGAGCGCTTTGATCGACAGGCGCCGCCGCTGCAGGCACCGGCCAGCAAGCCCTGAATTCACTTGGGTCGCTTGAATTCCGGGTTTGACCCCCAACCTGCTGCTGATACTCCGCTCTCCCAGGAATCCGTATGCCTACGCTGCACAGCCCGCTCACGTTCGGCCGCCTCACCCTGCCCAATCGCATCCTGATGGCGCCGCTGACGCGCACACGCGCGGGGATGACGCATGTCCCGAACGACCTGATGGTCGAGTACTACAGCCAGCGTGCGGATGCGGGCCTGATCTTTACCGAGTGCACGATGGTTGCCGGTGACGCCAGCGCCTTCATCGGCGAAGGCGGCATCTTCAATGCAGAGACGCAGGCGGGCTGGAAGCGGGTGACTGATGCGGTGCACGCGAAGGGCGGACGCATTGCGATGCAGATCTGGCATCCGGGCCGTGCGGCGCATTCCGCGAACAATGCGGACGCGCAGTCGATCAGTTCCACTACGCGCGCGATCCGCAACGATGTGATTCACACCATCAAGGGCAAGCTGCCTTATGAGGCTCCGCGCGCACTGCGCACGGACGAGATCCCCGGCATCGTCGCGCAGTTCCGCCAAGCGGCGATTCGTGCCGATGCGGCGGGCTTTGATGCGATCCAGATCCATGGCGCACATGGTTATCTGATCGACCAGTTCCTGCGCGACTACCCGAATGATCGTACCGATGCCTATGGTGGCAGCCTCGAGAATCGTGCACGCCTGCTGCTGGAAGTCGTGGATGCAGTGAGCTCAGTGGTTGGCGCGGATCGCGTCGGTGTGCGCATCTCACCGCTGGTTCCATTCAATGACATGAGCGATTCCAATCCCGCTGCGTTGGTGAAGTACGTCGCGCAGCAGCTGGATCAGCGCAAGATCGGACATCTTGAGATGCGCCACGACCAGCATGATCGCCCGGAGGAAATAGAGCTGGCGAAGATTGCACGCCAGTACTACCACGGCGCCTTGCTGCTCAATGGCGGATTCACCCGCGAATCCGGCGAGGCGGCGATTGCCAGTGGTTTGGGTGATGCCATCGTCTATGGCAAGGCGTTCCTGGCGAATCCGGAACTGGTGCAGCGCTTCGAGAGTACCGCACCGCTCAATGAAGTGGATTTCAAGACGCTCTACACGCCGGGAGCAAAAGGCTACACGGACTACCCTGCTCTGGATTGATCTGTTTGAGCGCATGAAAAAGCCAGCGAAAGCTGGCTTTTTTGATGGCAGTGTTCCCGGATGACCCACGTGCCCTTTGGAAATCGATCAGGCGCCGTCAGTAGTGATATCTCAACTGAGCAACAAGCAAAGAATCATCCGCTACTTTGTAAACGATTCGATGCTCTTCATTGATGCGTCGCGACCAATAGCCTGACAGCGCATGCTTGAGTGGTTCCGGCTTGCCGGTCCCTGTATGCGGCGTTCTGGTGATCTCTTTGATCAGATCGTTGATGCGCTGCACCAGTTTCCTGTCAATCTTCTGCCAGTACAAATAGTCTTCCCAGGCT
>JALYJV010000233.1 GCA_030775105.1 Pseudomonadota bacterium
CTCCGCTGGCGTCGGCGGTGCGTTACCAGGAACCGAGACTGTATGTGCCAGGCGAACTGCTCGTGCAGTACCGCTCCGGCACCGAAGCGACGCTGGCCAAGAGCAGCCAGCTCAAGCTGGGATTGGAAAAGAAGCGCGATCTGCGCGACGGTCGCACCCAGTTGCTCAAACTGCCGGCGATCAGCGACATGCGATCGATGATGGCCCTGCTTCGTGCCGATCCGGCTGTGGCATTCGCCGAACCGAATTACATCCGCCATACCCGCGCGCGGCGCAATCCGACTGATCCGCTGTTTGACCGTCAATGGGGCTTGCGCAGCACCGGCCAGGCCAATTTCGTGCCGACCGAACCAGGCGAGCCGGACTTTGCGAGCGTCCCCGGTGCCGACATGAACATGCTGGTCGCCTGGGACGCTGATGCCGATGGGACTTTCGAGCGTGTCGGCAGCCGCGACGTGGTGATCGCCGTCATCGATGACGCTTTCGACCTGACCCACCCGGACCTGATCGATAATTTCGTCCCCGGCCGTGACCTGGTCAACGACGACGACGATCCCAGTTACGACAACACAAAGCTGGATCACGGAACGCTCGTCGCCGGCAGCCTCGGCGCGACCGGCGACAACACTATCGGCATCGCCGGTATCGTCTGGAATGCCAGCATGATGCCGCTGCGCATCGGCGAGCTGAACGACGATGGCGAGGCCGAGCTGAGCAGTGCCGCGATCATCGATGCCTATGACTATGCGCGTGAGAACGGCGCGCAGATCATCAACGCCAGCTACGGCGGTCCGAGCTTCCTGAACTCAGAGCTGCAGGCACTGACGCGGCTGCGCGATGCCGGCATCCTGTTTGTCACCTCAGCCGGCAACTTCAACTCCAATCTCGACTACTCGATTGCCGCCTACCCGGCGAACTACGACCTGCCGAACATCGTTTCGGTCGCCGCGACCAACCGCCAGGACAACATCGCCAGCTTCAGTCAGTACGGCCCGCTGAGTACCGATGTTGCCGCGCCTGGACTGCAGATCATCACCACCCGGATCGGCGGCAGCTATCTCAGCGGACAGAACTGCGGCGAGGGCGGAGATTGCGGCGTCAGCGGCACTTCGTTCGCAGCGCCGCATGTTGCGGGCGTTGCTGCACTGCTCAAGGCCGAGTATCCGGACGCCGACTACCGCGAACTGAAAGCGCGCCTGATTGAAGGCGCCGAAGACGGTGTTGACGGCGGCGACGCTGAGGAGCTGAGCGCCGGCGGCCGTGTCGATGCCGCACGCAGTCTGGCCATCAGTCCTCGTCCTTCGCTGATTCTCAACAAGGTCCGCCTGATCGACGATGGCAACGAACGTCTGGACCCAGGCGAGACCCTGGAGATCGAGGTCACCATCGAGAATCTCTGGCTCGCAGCAACCGGTGTACAGGCACAGCTCGTCGTGCCTTCCGTGATCAGCATCGTCGACGGCAGCGCGGCCGTGGACAGCATCGCCACGGGCGGCACCGCGACGGTGCGCTTCACGATCCAGGTTGGCACCCCCACCGCTGTCTACAGCGACCTGCCCTTCGCAGTGTCGCTGAGCGCCAACGGTGGCGGCTATCAGGCGCGCCGGCCGTTCCAGCTTGAGCTTGCGACGCTGGACGTCGGCGAGATCGTCGACGAAACCCTGTCGACCGGCCTGCACGACGAGTTCCATACATATCACGTCAACATCGACAGCCCACCCCGCGCAGGCGAGCGTCTGGTCATCCGGACGAATACTGACGACGACGAAGACATCGATGTCGACTTGCTGGTGAAATACGACCAACCGGCCGAGTACGACATCGATCTCGGCGCGGAAGAAGATGAATTTCCGACCTTCTACGTCGACGAAGAGGCCGAGGTCAGCGCGGACGAGGGCGGAGATGAAACCGTCAGCATCACCAATCCGAAGGTCGGCACCTACTACATCACCGTCGTCAACTACGGCCTCACCGAGTCGCTGGACTACTCACTGTCCGCGGATTTCGAAGAAGAAAACAACGGCGGTGGCGGTGGCGGCGGCGGTCCATTCAGTCCATATGCTGCGGCTGTTCTGTTGTGCGCGGCGATCTGGCGCAGACGGCGCCAGTAAACGTCTGCGCGGAAGTTCCCGAAGCCACCGCAATCTTGCTCGTACAGAACTGTTTTTAAAGACTTTATAGAAACCACTTCCCGTGGTTGAAAAAGCCTGATAAAAACGCGCGCGAAAGGGTGGCGTTGTCAGTAGCCGCTCGCCCAGGAAGCAGAGCCAATGCCGCGCAAACCGAAGAAGCCGCAGCCGCAAGCCGAAGCACCCAAGGCCTTCGACGAGTTCGTCGATGACGCCGAAGCTGTAGAGGACGACACGTTCAATGTCGAGGAGGCGGTTGCCGTCGCCGACGACAGATCGCGCGACTGGCGCGACGTCGAGAAGTACAAGGAAGAGCGCCTGCTGCGTCGTCTGGTGGACGACGACCTCGACGTCGACATGTAGGAAGAAAAACGGCAGCGGAGCCGAGCGGCTCCGCTGTCTGCCGTTCAGTGCTGCGTCACAGCCCCGGTATCTACCGGCTTGCCGTCCGGGCCGGTCCAGATCAGAAGATCAGAACCCCGCTCGAATTCGATGTTAGTCAGACGTGCGATGGCACCCTGCAGATCGCTGGAAGGGTCAATCGGCATTACCCGGCTTTCAATCAGATCCGTTGCAAATGCAGTCGCGCGTACGCGCAGATAGCGGTCTTCCATGTAGTGGCTGAGCATCACCGCGTTCTGCTGCGGGTAATAGCCACGCACGCGGACCCAGTGCTTGATGCCGGCAGCCGGATCCAGAACGGTATACCAGCCGCCAGGAATCAGCAGAATCGACAGCAATCCCTGAAGGTCCTGCGCAGGCGACAGAACCGGCCTCGCATCGACGACTGCAGCCGTCGAAGCGATTGATGCGCCTGCCTCGGCCTCGACAGTCGATGCACTCAGTGCATCAGAATTCCGGGCATCAAAGAAAGGCGCTTCGGCCTTTTCCAGATAGGCCTGGAGCAGCCCGGAAATCACCTCTTCCAGACGCTCATCAGAAAAACCGATGCCGGTCAGACGACGCGAAATCGACGCAACGATCTCGGCTTCTTCGGCCGCACAGACATCGGCTGAGCCGCTGCGGCGGTCGAGGCTGGCAAGCACGCGATCGACCAGTTCCATGGTCTGGTTCCACGATGCGCCTTCGATGCCGCTGCGAATGTAGTCGAGGCACAACAGCGGGCCGAAGCCCGACAACATCAGGCGCATGATGCCCTGCGCCATCGGACGCTCGCCGATGCGGCGCCTGAGCTCATGCGACACGATCCGGCGCACGCGCTCGATACGCGAGCGGTTCTTGCGCTGCTGCTGATTCTGCTGTTCGAGCAGGAAGTCGTCTGCAGTGCGCTCATCGACCGTCGGAGGGCGCGCGGCCTTGAGCTTGGCTGGGTCGAGGTGAAATGCCTGTGCGGCAGCATCCACCAGCCCCTGCACTTCGTTGAGCAGCTGCGGCGGCGGTGCATCGGCGGTGCCGAACTGCAGCAGCATCTCGAATAAATCGTTGATCGTGCGCCGGGTCGGGTGTTGCGGATCGGCGAAGAAGCGCTGGTCAGCGAGCGCGGCCTTGGTCGCCGGCACCTGCAGGCGCGCCAGCAGCGGCTTGAGCTCATCCGACAGACGGGAGTCACGGTAATAGCCATCGAACATGCGCGCGACGAGTGCGACATTCTCCGGCGGGATCCAGTCCTGGCGCTGCGGCATGCGGCCTTGCGCATAGTCGCCAAGAATATGTGCAATCTCGTGGGCAATCTGTTCATCGCCCTGTTGCGTAGTCTGTGGTCCAGCGTACATGCCGGTGGCGGCAGCGCTGCCTGCCGTCATCGACTGTCCATGACCCTGGCCCCACGGCATCTGCCGCCCAGCGGCCCAGGTCGGCATCTCGTACGAACCAGCAGAACCTGCAGCTCCAGCCGCATAGCCGGAGGGCGGCAGGAACGCCTGCATGCTGCGGTTATCGAGCCCCATGGCCCAGGACGGCACGCCGACCTGATGCGGAGCATGCGGGAGCACCGATTTCCTGGCAGTCGCCGGTGCTGCAGACGAGGGCTCGATGCCGTGCACCGCCAACAGCTGATTGGCGCCGACGAAGACCTCGGACAGACGACCGACAACCACACGGTCGAACAGCTTGTAGATCACCAGCTTGATCGGGAACTCGACCGCGAGATCGCGCATCGAGTCCTGGAAAGCGCGAATGATGCGGGTCGGCGACATCGACTCCGGCGACAGGCCATCAGCACCGGCAAGATCGGACAGACGCGCCAGACGCCGCTGCAGTTCAACCAGTTCGTGTGCGTGCAGGCTCGATGCCTTGGTCTGCATGTTGCTGACTGCAATGCGCTCCTCGAGCGCGTCGCCGTCCTGCAATGACCATTGCGACATGTCGTCGAGCTTGCTGAGGTCGGGGTCGACAGCACCCGCTTTGATGCCCTCCAGCGAATGCTTCAGCGCATCTTCAAAAGCCTTGATGATCTTGCTGCGCTGGACGCGGACGATTCGCATCGTATCCATGTACAGCCGCTGCTCGTCACCGGCGCGCGCCTTTTCAGCCGAATCGAACAGGATATCGTCGGCCTTGTCGAACATCTCGCGCAGCTTCTCGCCCAACACCGAAACCGCCATCTGGTGCAGCGCGGTGACAATCGGGTTGACAGCCGCCTTCGGACTCGCGCCGATACCGGCGGAATCGCTGTTTGCGTTATGCAAAGTGGCTGTCGCTGACATATCTAGGTGCTGCTCCGGCGAACTTCGACCTTCCGATCCCGCCATCCCGCCCGGGCCACCCTGCACAGAGAGCCCGCCGTTCAGAATGTTACCCAATGGTATTACGATGTATACCTAATTGGCTGATCCGACTCAAGCCATTAAATACCCGATCAGTCAATTTTCCTACCATGAACTGCTCCAGCGGCAAGGAGCGCCGCACCAGCGGCGGCAGCACACCCACTCGCCCCCGGCCAGGGCAGCCCCGGGTCCGCTAGCTGGCCCGGGGCTGCGCCGGCGCATGGGCCAGCAGGAACTCCATCTGATCCGCCAGGATGCGGCGATTCGACAGAATCAGATACTCGGCGTGATTGGGGGTATACGGCACGGCCAGGAGCCGCATACCGGCTTCTTCCGGTGTACGGTCGTCCTTGCGCTGATTGCAGCTCTTGCAGGCGGTGACGCAGTTCTTCCAGATCGATCTTCCCCCACGTGATGCCGGCATCACGTGGTCACGGGTCAACTGCGCAGCCGGCAAGCGGCGACCGCAGTACAGACACAGATGGCGATCGCGCTCGAACAGCGTGCGATTGGTCAGGACGGGAGCCATGCCCGGCAGGCGGCGCGAACGATCCGTCACTGCGATGATCGAGCCAATGCGGATTTCCGAGCGCCGCCCGGTCAATGCGTTGATGCCGCCGCGAATCAGGAAGCGCTGATCGCCGGCTTCCCAGCACACGCGCTGACGTGCGTAGAGCACAACCGCGGCCTGCCATGGAATCCATGACACCGGCCGGCCACCGGAATCTATCTTGAGGATGGTCGGAAAACTGTCCACGTCCAGTTCAACCTCCGCTGCTGCACCACCGCTATATACCCGGACTGTATTACATCCTGGCAACCGGAGTCATGACCGGCTATATGCGCAGCGTCGCGGTACCTGAACCGCTCAATAGGCGTTGCGGTCCCGCCAGACGAGGAGCAGCGTGCGCAGGATGATGCGGATGTCGAACAACGGTGACCAGCGGCGGATATATTCCAGGTCGTATTGCACACGCTGCTCCATGCGTTCGAGCTGCGCGGTCTCGCCGCGCAGACCGTTGACCTGAGCCCATCCGGTCAGGCCCGGCTTGACCTTGTGCCTGAGCATGTAGTGGCGGACTTCGCGGCGGTACTGCTCGTTGAGCAGCACCGGATGCGGGCGCGGGCCGACCAGGCTCATGTCGCCGCGCACGATGTTCCAGAGCTGCGGCAACTCATCCAGCGAGGTCCGCCGCAGAAACGCACCCCGGCGGGTCACCCGCACATCGCCCTTGGAGACCTGTACCACCTTGTCGTCCGGGTCGCTGACCCGCATGGTCCTGAACTTGTAGACCTCGAACTCCTGCCCGTTGAGTCCATAGCGCTTCTGCCGGAACAGGATCGGCCCCGGGGAATCAAGGCGCACCATGATCGCAATCAGAATGAGCAGCGGCGACAGCAGCAGCAGCGCGACCAGGGAAACGACGAAGTCGAACACCAGCTTGTAGAGGCCGTCGATACCGAACATCGGCGTCTCGGCAACGCGCAGCACCTGCACGCCCTCGACTTCCGAAGGAATGGCATTGGTCAATTCGTACAGCGCGATGTCCGGTACCAGATAGATGGATGCCGTCGTGTCGCCCAGTTCATCGATCAACTCCATCGAGCGTGCGAGGCCCTGGTTCGAGAGCATGACGAAAACCACATCGACCGCGTTGTCCATGATGTAGCGCTTCGCGCTTGCGAGCGTGCCCAGCCTCTCTGTGATTGACGCCGCGGTGCCGAGCCGAACCTCGTTTCGATCGTCGAAGTATCCGAGCAACTGGTATTGCTCGGACTCGGTGAGGCTATTGGCGAGCACCTGCGCGGAGTCGTTGGCAAACATGATCACGGCGCTGCGCCGCGCCAGCATGTGCGGTGCAAACCAGCGCGACGCGCTGCGTAGCGTGAAATTGAAGATCAGCAGCGTCACCGGTGTGATAACCGTCCAGGCCGTGAAGACAACGCGCGAAAAAGAGCTGGAACTCTTCGAGACGTAAGCGACCACCAGCAACAGCCCGATCTCGACAACCCAGGCCGACAGAACCTGCGTTCCTACCGAGCCGCGGCGTCCCATGCGCCAGGGTGCCAGCAGGTCGAAGCGGCGCAGCAGCAGAAACGAGAACATGGCACCAAGGATGGCGAGTGCCTGATACTGCGCCGTGAACTCCAGGCCGTACGCGAGCACGCAGAGCCAAAGCATGCCGGCAACGACGCTGGCGTAGATGACCCCCTGGATGATCGAAGATGTCGTCGACATCCGCCCGCTACCGGTTGTCGCGCTGTTCAGTCCCATTCCTGCTTCAAGATGCATGACCCCACGCCACCTCTCCTCAGTACTCACGCATGCGTCAGCGGCTTTCGTTTCGGCGTGTCACGGAGCCAAACGTGCTGCGGCTTGTTATTGGATGTAGCCGGCAAGCACCGGATCATCGCTTGTCCTGCACTGTAATCGCTTACTGACAAGCGAACAAGACGAAATCCTCTGGCGCTTTCGAGCACGTCGCATCTTGAAAGATCCTGACGGCGTCGCCATCTGGGCGGTCAGGCTTGCAAGATTTCACGGATCGAAACCCATGCGCATGGACAAATTGACCAGCCGCTTCCAGCAGGCACTGGCAGATGCACAATCCCTGGCGGTCGGGCGGGATCATCCGGCCATCGAGCCGGCACACGTCCTGCTCGCCCTGCTCGATCAGGACGGCGGCAGCGCGACGCCGTTGCTGCAGAACGCCGGTGCCAATGTCGATCTGCTGCGCAGCAGGCTGCGCGCGCAGATCGAGGCCCTGCCGCGCTTGGGCGCCGCGACCGGCGAGGTCGGCGTGTCGGCCGATCTGGGACGGCTGCTGAACCTGACCGACAAGCTCGCGCAAAAGCGTGGTGAGGCGTTCATCGCTTCGGAGCTGTTCATCCTTGCCGCCGTCGGCGACAAGAGCGCAGTCGGCGATGCCCTGCGCGCGGCCGGTGTGCGCGCCGAATTGCTCGACAAGGCCATTGAATCCGTGCGCGGCGGACGCAAGCCGGACAGTGCTGGCGCCGAGGATCAGCGCCAGGCGCTGGAAAAGTACACCATCGATCTGACCGCACGCGCCGCCAGCGGCAAGCTCGATCCGGTCATCGGCCGCGACGAGGAAATCCGCCGCGTCATCCAGGTGCTGTCGCGCCGCACCAAGAACAACCCGGCACTGATCGGCGAACCCGGCGTCGGCAAAACCGCCATCGTCGAAGGCCTCGCCCAGCGTATCGTCAATGGCGAAGTGCCGGAATCGCTCAAGGGCCGGCGCCTGCTGAGCCTCGATCTCGGCAGCCTGATTGCGGGCGCCAAGTTCCGCGGCGAGTTCGAGGAACGCCTCAAGGCCGTACTCAGCGATCTCTCGCACCAGGAAGGTAATGTCATCCTGTTCATCGACGAGATTCATACGCTCGTCGGGGCCGGCAAGGCCGATGGTGCGATGGATGCCGGCAACATGCTCAAGCCGGCGCTCGCGCGCGGTGAGCTGCACTGTGTCGGCGCAACCACGCTCGATGAATACCGCAAGTACATCGAGAAGGATGCTGCACTGGAGCGGCGTTTCCAGAAGGTATTCGTTGGCGAGCCGTCCGTCGAGGACAGCATCGCGATCCTGCGTGGACTCAAGGAGCGCTACGAGGTTCACCACGGCGTCGATATCACCGATGGCGCGCTGATCGCGGCTGCCAAGCTCTCGCATCGCTACATCACCGATCGCAATCTGCCGGACAAGGCCATCGACCTGATGGACGAGGCGGCATCGCGCATCCGCATCGAAATCGATTCCAAGCCCGAAGCGCTGGACCGTCTGGACCGACGGCTGATCCAGCTCAAAATCGAGCGCGAGGCGCTGAAAAAGGAACACGACGAAGGCGCGAAGCGCTCACTCGCTGATATGGAGAAATCCATCAGCACGCTGGAACGCGAGTACGCCGACCTCGACGAGAAGTGGAAGGCGGAAAAAGCCTCGGTCACCGGCTCGGCAGGTGCAAAGGAAGAACTGGAACGCGCCCGGCAGGATTTTGAAGTGGCGCTACGTGCCGGCGACCATGCGCGCGCCTCGCAGATCAAGTACGAGCTGATCCCGGATCTCGAGCGCAAGCTTGCTCAGGCGTCGACCGCGAATGAAGGGGCGCCTAAGAAGTTCGAGCTGCTGCGCAACAGCGTCACTGAAGATGAGATCGCAGATGTCGTCGCGCGCTGGACCGGCATCCCCGTGTCCAAGCTGCTTGAAGGCGAGCGCGAGAAGCTGCTGCGTATGGAAGACGCGCTGCATCAGCGCGTGGTGTCACAGGACGAGGCGATCATCGCGGTGTCGAATGCGATCCGGCGTTCACGCGCCGGCCTGTCCGATCCGAACCGGCCGATCGGCTCCTTCCTGTTCCTCGGACCGACCGGCGTCGGCAAGACCGAACTGTGCAAGGCGCTTGCCGGCTTTCTGTTCGACTCCGGCGACGCGATGGTCCGCATCGACATGTCCGAATACGGCGAACGCCACAGCGTCGCGCGTCTGATCGGCGCGCCGCCAGGCTATGTCGGCTTCGAATCCGGTGGGCAGCTGACCGAGGCCGTACGCCGCCGCCCTTACTCCGTGATCCTGATGGACGAGGTCGAGAAGGCCCATCCGGACGTCTTCAACGTGCTGCTGCAGGTGCTCGACGACGGCCGCCTGACCGACGGCCAGGGCCGTACTGTCGACTTTCGCAACACCGTCATCGTCATGACGTCCAACCTCGGCTCGCAGCTGATCCAGGAAATGCTTGGAAGCGGCAACCCGGATCGCGGCTCGGCCAATAACTATGCGGCGATCAAGGAAGCGGTCATGGGCATCGTCGGTGGCCATTTCCGTCCCGAATTCATCAACCGCATCGACGAATCGGTTGTGTTCCACCCGCTGGGCTCGACGCAGATCCGCCAGATTGCGCGGATCCAGACCCAGACCCTGGTGCAACGCCTGCTGGAGCGGGGTATTCGCCTGAAACTCAGCGACGCGGCACTCGACCAGATCGCGGCGATCGGCTTCGATCCGGTCTATGGCGCGCGCCCACTCAAGCGGGCGGTGCAGGCGCAGATCGAGAATCCACTGGCGCGAATGATTCTGGACGGCCAGTTCGCCAATGGCGACGAGGTCAGCGTCGACGTGGCGGACGGACAATTGGCGTTCAGCCGCGCCAAGTGAGTCAATGTGCCTGAGTGGCGGCAAGGCGGTATGATGATAACGATTCTTGTCTACCAAACCGCCGCCGCTCATGCGCCTCCCCGATTTGCTGCCAGATACGCCCGCATTCGTCCTTGAAGTCGAGGACGTGACTGCGGCCGATCCGGTTTCGGTGCGCCTGCGCGAACTGGGCTTTGTCGCCGACGAGCCGGTGCGTATCCTCGCCGCCGGACCGTTCGGACGCGATCCATTGCTGGTGCAGATCGGCTACACGCGCTTTGCGCTGCGCCGCACCGAAGCCGCACGCATCCGTATCCGCACCGAGGCGCAGCCATGAGCAGCGCCGTGCTGAACATCGCTCTCGTCGGCAACCCGAACTGCGGCAAGACCGCGCTGTTCAACCGCCTGACCGGCAGCCGCCAGAAGGTCGCGAACTACGCCGGCGTCACGGTCGAGCGCAAGGAAGGCCGCTTCGTCACTGCTGGCGGCCGCCATGTGCGCGTGCTCGACCTGCCCGGCGCCTACAGCCTTGCCGCGACCAGTCCGGACGAAGCCGTCACTCGCGATGTCGTCACCGGCCAGCTCAGCGACGAGAATAAGCCAGACCTGCTGGTCTGCGTCGTCGATGCGACCAACCTGCGCCTGCATCTGCGCTTCGTGCTGGAACTGAAGGCGCTGGGTCTGCCAATGGTCGTCGCGCTGAATCTGAGCGACGCCGCAGCCAGGCGCGGCATCCGCATCGACGTTACCGCACTCGCCGCATCGCTCGGCATGCCGGTCATCGAGACGGTCGCGATCCGCAGCAACGGCGTTGCGGATCTCGTCGCTGCGCTCGACGTTCCGGTGATCGCGCCGGCTGCGGCCAATGCCAGTACTGCAGACCTGCATCGCGAAGTCTCACGCCTGCTGCGCGATTCGGTCAGCGTGCCGCAGCGCACCGCCGCCATCGACGACGCGCTCGATCGCGTCTTCCTGCATCCAGTGCTCGGCCTGACGCTGCTCGCCGGCGTGATGTTCATGATCTTCCAGGCCGTGTTCAGCTGGGCCGGGCCGGTCACCGATGCCATCGACGGCAGCTTTGCCGCGATCGGCGATTGGCTGTCCCTGCACATGCCCGACGGCGTGCTGCGCAGCCTGCTCGTCGACGGCCTGATCGCCGGTGTCGGCGGCGTGCTGGTGTTCCTGCCGCAGATCCTGATCCTGTTCCTGTTCATCCTGATTCTTGAGGAATCCGGTTACCTGCCGCGTGCAGCTTTCCTGCTCGACCGCATGATGGTCGGTGCCGGCCTCACCGGCCGCGCGTTCATTCCGTTGCTGTCGAGCTTCGCCTGTGCGATTCCCGGCATCATGGCGGCACGCACGATCCAGGACCCGCGCGATCGTCTCGCGACGATCCTGATCGCGCCGCTGATGACGTGCTCGGCGCGTCTGCCGGTCTACGCGCTGTTGATCGCCGCGTTCATTCCCGATCAGAAGGTCGGCTGGTTCAACCTGCAGGGCCTTCTGCTGTTCGCGCTGTACGCCGCCGGCATCATCAGCGCCCTGCTCGTCGCCTACGTGATGAAATGGATGCAGCGCGACATTTCCGAACATGCACTGCTGATGGAACTGCCGTCCTATCGCATGCCGAATCCGACGGACATCGCCATCGGCCTGTGGGAACGCGCACGCATCTTCATCCGCCGCGTCGGCACGATCATCCTGTCGCTGACGGTGATCCTGTGGTTCCTGTCGAGCTTTCCCGGCGCACCGGCGGACGCGACCGGCCCGGCCATCGACTACAGCTTCGCCGGCATGCTCGGCCACTGGATCGAACCGGTCTTCCGTCCGCTCGGCTTCAACTGGCAGATCTGCATCGCGCTGATTCCGGCAATGGCGGCGCGTGAAGTCGCGGTCGCTGCACTGGCAACGGTCTACGCGCTGTCCGGTGAAGGCGTCGAATCGGCACTCGAGCCACTGATCGCTGCGCAATGGTCGCTGCCGACCGCGCTGTCGCTGCTGGTGTGGTTCATCTACGCCCCACAGTGCATCTCGACGCTGGCGGTGATCCGCCGTGAAACCCAGAGCTGGCGTACCGTCGGCATCGCCACCGGCTACCTGTTCGGCCTGGCCTATCTGGCTTCGCTGCTGGTCTACCAGATCGCCAAGGCCTGGTGATGGACGCCTACGGCCTGCTCGAACTCGCGCTCGTCGGCCTCGTCGTCGGCATCAGCACGTGGTCGGTCGTCCGGCCCTGGCTGCGCAAGCGCAACACCGTCGCCAACGGCGCCGGCTGCGGCAACAAGACCAGCAGTTGCGGGGGCTGCAACGGCTGCAGCAATTCGACCAGCACCGAGCAACCGATCCGCTTTCACTCCTGAGCGCAGAAGGAGTGATAATCCGCACCCCCGAAATAGCTCCGCTGCTGCTCCCGCTGGTCAATGACTTCCGCTCCCGCTCCGTTTCGTTCTGACACTGCCGCCGTGGCACTCGCAGTGGCCCGTCGCGCCAGCGCCCATGCGGGACTGACCGTGGTGCTGGCAGCAAACGAGCAGCACGCCTACCGCCTCGAAGTCGAGCTGCGCTTTTTCCTGCCAAGCGCGCTGCCGCTGCTGCATCTGCCGGATGCGGAGGTGCTGCCCTACGACCATTTCTCGCCGCATCAGGAGATCCTCTCGCAGCGCATGGCCGCGTTGCATCGCCTGCCCGGCCTGCAGCGTGGGGTGCTGCTGACCACGGCGGATCAACTGATCCAGAGACTCCCCCCGCGCAGCTGGCTCGACAGCCGTGCGTTCCAGCTCGCCATCGGTGACAAGCTGCGCATTGCGCCGTTCCGCGAGCGTCTCGTTGCCGCCGGTTATCAGTCGGTCTCTGAGGTGCAGGCGCAGGGCGAGTTCGCGGTGCGTGGCGCGCTGATCGATCTGTTCCCGATGGGCAGCGAATCGGCCTATCGCATCGATCTGTTCGACGACGACATCGAAACCATTCGCACCTTCGATC
>JALYJV010000234.1 GCA_030775105.1 Pseudomonadota bacterium
TCATAGGCGCCCGGCGCACCGACTTCGAGCGCGAATGCTTCGTCCCAGTGGACGCGCTCGGGACAGTCGGGGACGTTGAAGCGGTTCTTGATGCCCAGGCCCGGATGCTTGTGGTGCTGCTGCCAGGCGAGCTTGTTGGCGCGGATGTACAGACCGCCCCAGCCCTGCGCGTAGCAGATGAAGCCGGTGACGGTCATCGGCCCCTTGACCATCGTCGGCAGCTTGTCGCCGACCTGCACGTCCTTCCAGTAGCGCGGCATTGCGCCCTGCACCGGCTCCTTCGCGTACAGCTCGAAGATCTTCGACAGTTCTTCTTCGCTGTACTTCTTCGGCTCACGCGCCTTCACTTCGGTGTACTTGGTTCCCTGCTCGCGGGCGACGTCGCGGTCGGTGCGGAAGCACCAGCTGTCCGCTTCGGAGACAAAGTCACCGCTCTGGTTGTAGAACTTGACGTTGTAGATCTGCTGGAACGAGCGGCCGGCGAACTTGGTCTGATGCTCGATCAGATCCTTGAGCTTGGCCTCGGTGTGGATCGTGTCATTGCGCAGCACCGGTTTGTGCCACTGCCAGTTGGCACCGGCCCACATCGCATGCGTGCCCGACAGACCGCCGACATAGCCGGAGATGATGCGACTGGTCGTGAACAGGAAGCTCGGCAGCGCGACGAGCGTGCCGAAGCGTGACTTCGCCGCGTAATCCGGATCGCACCAGAGCGGATTGTCGTCACCGATGCCATGCGCGTAGTGACGGATCGCATCGCGCGTCGCTTCGTAGTTCCAGGGCTCGACCGTATCGGTGATTGCAACACCGATACGGCTGCGGAGGTCTTCCAAGCCCTTGTCGGTGATTTTCGGAAAGATGGTGGAATTGTCGTTCGCCACAGTGTTCTCCTTTGAGTATTGCGTTGACTATTGAGCCGCAGCGACGGCGGTTTCGCGGTCGCGCAGCACTTTTCGATTGACCTTTCCGGCCGGGGTTTTCGGAAGCTCGTCGACGACGGCGATCACCCGCGGATATTCGTGCTGGCTCAGACGCTCACGCGTGAAGTCCTGCAGTTCGCGCACGAAGGCATCGTTGGACGAACGCGGGCTGACGACGAAAGCCTTGACGACCTGGCCTCTGAGATCGTCCTTGACGCCGATGACTGCGGCTTCGCGGACATCCGGATGCTTGAGCAGGACGTTCTCGATCTCGACCGCGCTCATCGTCCAGCCGGCGGAGATGATGACGTCGTCGGCACGGCCAGCGTGATACAGATAACCGTCTTCGTCGATCCAGCCAAGATCCTTGGTCGGCACCCATTGCCCACGGCGCAGCAGCTTGAGTTCGCCGACCTGGCGCGGCGCGCAGAGCTCGCCACTGGGATCCTGCACTTCGACGGTCTGACCAGGGATCGCCTTGCCAAGTGAGCCCGGCCTGACGATGAAATCCGGCGCGCCCGGATAGTTGACCAGTACGACGCCAACCTCGGTCGTGCCATACATGCTGCAGACCGGGTGACCGAACAGATGCTCGACATACTCCAGCGTCGAGGTATCGATCGGCTCGCCGGTATACGACATCTTCTGCAGCTTGAACCTGAAGCGCTCGGCTTCGCCGCTCGCCTTCATCATCCGGTAGTGCGTCGCGGCGGCTGACAGATTGGTGATGCCGTAATCCTGCAGCGCCTGCAGCAGGCGCACTGCCGCGAACTTGCCGGCCATGGTGCCGGTCGTCACGCCCAGCGACAGCGGCGCCAGCGTGCCGTGCCACATGCCGTGGCCCCACGCCGGCGATGAAGGGCAGAAGAAATCATCACCCGGACGCACGCCGGTGCCGTACAGCGCGGCGAGCGCGAGCACGACGATCGAGCGATGGTTGTGCTTGACCGCGGCGGGCAGTTCGCGCGTTGTGCCGGAGGTGTACTGGAAGGCGGCGAGATCGTCGGCCTTCGTCGTTGTATTGAACGTGTCCGGATAAGGCTTGAGGGCTTCGAACAGCGCGTCATCGGCAACGACAACGCGGGTATTCGCCGCGCCACGCGCCATCTCGGCCTTCTCGACGTTGGTGACCAGAATCACCGGATTGCAGTCGGCAACGCGCAGCTGCAGACCCTCGGGTCCGAACAGCGTGAACAGCGGCACGCTGATCGCGCCCATCTTCATCGCGCCGAACATCGCGGTGTAGAAGGCCAGCGAAGGATCGAGCATGAAGGCGACGCGATCGCCGGGCTTCACGCCCTGCGCGACAAGCCAGTGCGCGAAGCGGCTCGACCATGTCGACAACTCGCTGAAGCGGATGATCTCGTCGCGGCCATCGGCATGGGCAACGCGCACCGCGATGCGCAGCGCATCACGGGCATGCCGGTCGATGCATTCGTGCGCGATGTTGAAGGAGTCGGTATTGCCGTCAAACAAAGCCCACAGTGCCTGCGTCGAGAAATGCTGTTGCGCCGCCGCATAGCTCGTGTGGTCCGTCAGCTTGCTCATCCGACTCTTCTTCCCAGAAAGGTTTGCGACCCATGACGGCGTCGCTGCGGGAAGCATGAGACCAGATCGCGTCAATTGTTGTCAATATGCAATTATTGTTTTATATATACAACAACAAACCCATACCGTTCGGCGACGGGGATGCATAATCAGGATCAGTTTCCTTCCCAGAGCCTTCGGCCAGACATCGCTGCCATGAATCGCCAGATCAACGCCGCAATGGACATCGAAGCTGAGGTGAACGTGCCGAGCGCGGTGGTCCAGCTCGTCCACTACCGCTTCGGCGAACCGCCGCAGAGCGTGCTGCGCATGGAAGACAAGATCCGCGTCGAGCTGTGCTTGGGCGCGCGTCACCGCAGCGCCCGCGCCTGTTTCGCTGACCGCTGGAATGCCGAGCGCTATGAGCGAATCGGCGACCTGTTCGTGCTGCCGCCGACGATCGACATGAGCGTGCGCAGCGACGAGGACAGCTCGCTTTACTCGGTGCTGTGCCAGCTCGAACTGGGTCCGGTCATTTCACTGCTTGAGGAACTGCCGGAACTGTCCGATCACTTTCTGCTGACCGGCCTCGACATCCGCGACGCCAGCCTGCGCCAGTTGCTGCTGCGCGTCGCCGACGAGACCCGCCATCCCGGCTTCGCCAGCAATGTGATGATCGAGGCGCTGACGACCCAGATCAGCGTCGAGCTGCTGCGCTACGGTGGCGCACTGCCCGGTCGCATGCCGCAGCGCGGACTCGCAAGCTGGCAGCTCAAGCTGATCGATGAGCGCGTGCAAGACATGCGCAAGGCGCCAAGCCTCGAAGAACTCGCCGGCCTGTGCCGCATCTCGGTGCGTCAGCTCACGCGCGGTTTCCGCACCGCGCGTGACTGCTCGCTGGGCACCTACATCGCCAACAGCCAGATGGCCCATGCGCGCGCG
>JALYJV010000235.1 GCA_030775105.1 Pseudomonadota bacterium
GGCGCATGACACTGCCGATGGCGCCATCACTGACGCTGTCGATCGTCGCGGCAGCTTCGGACGGTGTGCGGCGCTCGAAGATGCCGACGACGATACAGGCAACGCGCTGCTTCTCAGGGTTCCCGCTCTTGACGAAATATTCCATAACAGTCTCATTCCAGATGGCTTTCCGCTGGCGGGGCGGAATGTTCAATTTGTCCGAGAGTCCAGCGCGGTGATTGTCCGGGGAGCACACCGCGAGAATGGGTGCGCTGCTGGTTCTACGGGCAGGGGTGCATTCTATCAGTATGCGGGCACCAGACAGGCCTGCATGATCGGGATTGTGCGCGGTCAAGATTGCTGTTCAGCGGCGCGCAAGCGCGCCGCCCGCGCGTCGCTGAAGGCATAATTCACCGATGACCGGCCATCGCCCCGAATGAAGCAGACCATTCTCGACCGCTATCTGCTGCGCGAGGCGGCGGTGTCCTGGGTCGCCGTGACCTTCGTCCTGCTGGCGATCATGCTGTCGACGCGCTTTGCGCGCTTCCTCGCCCAGGCCGCGGCGGGGGAACTGCCCAAGGAGCTGCTGTTCCAGATCGCCGCGCTGTCCAGCCTGCAGTACCTCGTGATCCTTGTGCCGGTGTCGATGATGCTGGCGATCATGCTCTCGCTCGGCCGTCTGTACCGCGACAGCGAGATCGCCGCGATGATGGGCTGCGGCGTCGGTCTGGGCGCGATGTACCGGCCCTTCATTGTGCTCGGCGCCGCTCTGGCTGTGTTCACCGCGGCATTGTCGTTCCAGCTCGGACCCTGGGCCGGACGCACCGCCGACTATCTGGTCAAGAACGCAGCGCGCATGATCCAGTTCAATCCGTTCGAGGAAGGCCGCTTCAATTCGGTGATGGGCGGGCGGGCGGTGTTCTATACCGGCAGCATGAGCGCCGACGGCAATCAGCTCGGGGAAGTCATCGCCCAGGTCGAGGAGGATGCGGGCATCAGTTTCGTCACAGCCGAGCGCGGCGAGCAGCGCGGCGATCCGGTCAGTGGTGAGCGCACGGTCAGCCTGCAGAACGGCGTGCGCTATCGCGGCCAGCCCGGCGACGCGGCGTATGACGTCATGCAGTTCGATACCCTGACGACGCGGGTTTCACCGCCCGAGTTCATGTACATCAGCGCCAAGCGCAAGCTCAAGGCGACGTCGCAGCTGCTTGCATCCGACGAGCTGGCGGATCGCGCCGAACTGGCCTGGCGCGCGTCGGCGCCGATATCGGTGCTGATCCTGACCCTGCTGGCGGTGCCGCTCGCGCACATCGCGCCGCGCAAAGGCCGTTACGGCAAGGTCGTCGTCGGCATTGGCGCATACCTGCTGTACTCGCAGCTGCTCGGGCTTGGGCAGGCCTGGATCGCCAAGGGCAGGATCGCGCCGGAGATCGGTCTGTGGTGGGTGCATGCGCTGATGCTGGTGTGGGCTGCGTGGCTGATCGGTCGCCGCATGAACGTCTGGCAGCGGTGGCGCGCATGAATCTGATTACCCGCTACCTGGTGCGTGTCATCCTCGGGTTCACCGCTGTCGCCGGCATTGCGCTCGTCGCGATCTATACCTTCATCAGCTTCGTCGCCGAGATCGACGAAGTCGGGCAGGGCGGATTCGGCATGCTGCAGCTGATGCTGTACACGCTGATGATGGTGCCGGCAGGGCTCTACACGCTGATGCCGATCATTGCCTTGCTTGGCACGCTGATGGGGCTCGGGGCATTGGCGGCACAGAACGAGATCAACGCGATGCGCGCTTCGGGCGTTACCCTGCTGCGCCTCGGCGGCGCGACGCTGGTGGCCGGTGCGCTGCTTGGCGTTCTTGCGCTGGTGCTTGGCGACTGGCTCGCGCCCAAGGGCACGCTGGCGGCGCGGGCGTTCAAGACCGAGTCGCGCTATGCCGCGGACGGCGGTGTCACGGCCAAGCCGGTGTGGCTGCGCAACGGATCGAACATCCTGCATATCCGCGCGCTGCGCGCCGAAGATGAAATCGCCAACGTCGACATCTATACGCTGCGCGCCGACCTCAGCGTCGAGCAGGCGATGAACGTGACCCGCGCCCGCTATGTCGATGATCATTGGACTCTTGAAGGCGTGGCAATCAGTCATTTCAACGCGGACGGCATCAGGTCCGAGCGCATCGAAAGGATGGACTGGCAGGGCACGCTGTCGCCGGAAGTGCTGCGCCTGTTCGTGCTGGAGGCGAACAGCCTGTCGATGCCGGGGCTGCTGAGCCTGATCGACTACATGGACGATAACGGCCTTGACGCGCGTGACTACCGACTGTCGTTGTGGCGCAAGTTGATGACACCGCTGACAGTGATGGTGATGATGTTGTTTGCCGTGCCTTTCGTGCTGGGCTCCCAGCGCAGCGGCGGTGCCGGCCAGCGCCTGCTGATCGGCATTCTGGTTGGCTTGGTGTTTTATGTGGTCAACGAGGTCGGAGCCAGCATGGGCCAGCTCTATGCTTGGCCGCCGGCCCTGGCCGCAGGGATGCCGACGGCACTTTTGGCCGCGATTGCAGTCACAAGACTGAAGCGCGCGCGGTAGCGGGCTTTCATCGCATCCACCGCGCTGCAGACGCCGTATATTGGCTATCTATCGAAGGGCTCAACAGGCGCTGGGAGGCAAGGATGAAAACCATGACAAAGCTGTCGCCGGTCCAGTTGTGCAAGTGGAGTGCAACTGCAGGCGCCGTACTCGTATTGGCTGCCTGCGCGACATCCACGCCGTACCAGGCGCGCGAAGGCAGCCGCGGTTATGGCTACAGCGAGCAGATGCTCGAATCCAATCGCTACCGGGTGAACTACACGGGCAACAGCTCGACACCGCGCGAAACCGTAGAGAACTATCTGCTGTATCGGGCGGCGGAGCTGACGCTGCAGCATGGCTACAGCTATTTCAAGCTGGTCCAGCAGGACACCGACCGCAATACCGAGTACCGCCACAGCTTCAGCGGCGGCTACGGCGGTTTCTACGGCGGGTATTACCGTTGGGGTCCGGCGCTGGGGCTGGGTGCGACGACCAGCACGGCCGAAACCCAGTACGAGGCGCAGGCGATGATCCTGATGTTCAAGGGCGACAAGCCGGCGGAAGATGCCGGGGCCTTTGACGCCAACGAGGTCAGCAGGAATCTGCAGCCGCTGATCGTCCGGCCGGCGCCGAAGTGACGCTGAGCTACTTCGTTGCGACAGGCAGCAGGATCATCCGCGTGCGGCTGAGGTAGTCCTGCGGCGCGCGGTGCTGCGGGTCGCGCCACATCAGCAGCAGTGCCAGCATGCTGAGACTGCCGGCGACGACGCCGACTACAGTCGCCTGCGGATGCGATGAAACCTGCGGCAGTTGCGCGAATGCCGGGGTCAGAACGATGCCCCAGCACACGAGGGTCAGCGCGTATCTCACGCCAGCGTCGATCCAGCGCAGTGGTGCGCCACTGGCGCTGACCACCTGCAGCCGCCATACGCGCATGCCGAGTGTCTGGCCGCCATGGGTCCAGAACCAGCCGAAGAAAGCCAGGCCGATCAGAAAGACGTAGGCGCGCAGCGCAGCCAGATCTCGACTGGCACCGAGCTGATCGCGGATCACGATGTCGATCAGCAGCGCGACCATCCAGATGCCGATCAGCAACAGGCCGTCGTAGCTTGCGGCAATCAGACGGCGCAGCAGCGGAGCAGGGGTCATCAGGCCTCGGTGCCGAGCTGCCTGCAGGTCGCCTGATACTCGCTGATCAGTCGCACGCAGAGTTCGCCGGCGGAAGGAATGTCGGTGATCTGCGTCGTGCCCTGGCCGGCCGACCAGACGTCCTTCCAGGCCTTGGCGCTGCTCAATTCTTCGCCCAGATCGATCTCGGTCTTGGGCTTGAGATTGTCAGGGTCGAGCCCGGCCGCAACGATGGACGGGCGCAGGAAATTTGCCGGGATGCCACTGATCGCCGCGGTGTACTGGATATCCGCCGCGCTGGAATGAACCAGCATGTCCTTGTAGCGCTGCGAGGCATTGCCTTCCTGCGTCGCGATGAAGCGCGTGCCGATGTAGCCGAAGTCGGCACCCAGCGCGCGCGCCGCGGCGATCTCGCGTCCGCTGGAAATGCAGCCGGACAAGGCGATGTAGCCACTGAACAACTTGCGGATCTCGGCGACCAGCGCAAACGGACTGATCGTGCCGGCATGGCCGCCGGCACCGGCGGCCACCGGGATCAAACCGTCGACGCCGGCCTTCGCCGCCTTCTCGGCGTGACGCACGCCGACGACGTCGTGAAACACCAGACCGCCGTAGCTGTGCACGGCGTCGACCAGTTCCGTCACCGCGCCGAGCGAGGTGATCACCAGCGGCACCTTGTGCTTGACGACCTGTTCAAGGTCGGCATTCAGGCGCGGATTGGTCTTGTGCACGATCAGGTTGACGCCGAACGGCGCATCGTCCGGCGTCAGCATGCCCTGCAGTTGTTCCAGCCACTCGACAAAGCCGGCCGTCGTGCGCTGGTTCAGCGCCGGGAACGTGCCGACGATGCCGCCACGGCAGCAGGCAGCGACCAAGTTCGGATTGGATACAAGGAACATCGGTGCCGCGATCGCAGGAATGCGAACACGACCGCGCCAGCTTTCGGGGAGTCTCATCGGTTTGTCGGGCCTTGCGTTTGTGGAGGAAGCGTACTTAGAGAGGCGGAATCCGACTCACTTCGGCGCCATGCGGATTGCGCCATCGAGGCGGATCGTTTCGCCGTTGAGCATCGCGTTCTCGACGATCGACTGCGCCATGTGGGCGAACTCGGACGGCTGACCGAGGCGCGGCGGGAACGGCACCTGCTGGCCCAGCGAGTCCTGCGCTTCTTGCGGCAGGCCCTGCATCATCGGCGTCAGGAACAAGCCCGGTGCGATGGTCATGACGCGGATGCCCGAGCGCGCGAACTCGCGGGCGAGCGGCAGGGTCATGCCGACGACGCCGGCCTTGGACGCGGCATAGGCCGGCTGACCGATCTGACCGTCGAACGCGGCGACGGATGCGGTATTGACGATCACGCCACGTTCACCACCGGCGAGCGGCGCCTGTGACTGCATCGCAGCGGCAGCGATGCGGATCATGTTGAAGCTGCCGACCAGATTGATCTTGACGACCTTCTCGAAGGCTTCGAGGGCGAGCGGGCCGTCCTTGCCGACCGCCTTGGCCGGTACGCCGACACCGGCGCAATTGATCAGGCCGGTGATCTTGCCGAAGGATTCGGTCGCCGCGGACACGGCGGCGCGCGCATCTGCATCCTGGCTGACATCGCAGCGAACGAAACGCGCGCTGGCGCCCAGTTCCTGGGCCAAAGCTTCGCCACGCGTACTGTTCATGTCGGCAATCACTACCTTGGCACCAGCGCCGACAAAACGCCGCACCGTTGCTTCACCGAGGCCGGATGCACCGCCGGTCACGATCGCGACCAGATCTTTCATTTCCACGAATCGAACTCCTTGCTATCGCCTGAAGGGAATGCCGTACAGGGCAGGGATTATAGGGAGGTCACGCGGAGCGCAAGTTGGTAATGGTGTTTGTTTCTATCCTCACAGGAAACTGTAGATTATGCGGCACCCGAATCAGGCTTTTGGTATTGTTAATTACCACCAGCCTGTTGCCCGGAATTGCTCCCAACCGCAATCAGG
>JALYJV010000236.1 GCA_030775105.1 Pseudomonadota bacterium
TCGCATCGCCGACAAACATCACCTTCTAGTCGGGCGTGTACTTGTGCAGCACGTCGAACACCGGAATCTTCTCCGAGTGACGGCGCGCGTTGTCCTTCCACACGCTCTCGTAGAGAAAGTTGTGGAAGTAGAAATACTCGAGATGCTTGAACTCGGTCTTGCACGCCGAGAACAGCTCCTCGCAGACCTTCACGTGCGGGTCCATTGAACCGCCGACGTCGAGGAACAGCAGCACCTTCACCGCGTTGTGGCGCTCCGGCACCATCTTGATGTCGAGATAACCGGCGTTGCGTGCGGTCGACGAGATTGTGTCGTCCATGTCGAGGACTTCGGGCGCGCCCTCGCGCGCGAAGCGGCGCAGGCGCCGCAGCGCGACCTTGATGTTGCGGGTGCCGAGCTCGATCGTGTCATCGAGATTGCGGTATTCGCGCTTGTCCCAGACCTTGACCGCGGACTTCTGTCCGCCGGGACCGCCGATGCGCACGCCTTCCGGGTTATAGCCGCCGTGGCCGAACGGCGAGGTGCCGCCGGTACCGACCCACTTGTTGCCGCCCTGATGACGTTCCTTCTGTTCGGCGAGGCGCTGGCGCAGGGTTTCCATCAATTCATCGAGGCCGCCGAGGGTCTGGAGCTTGGCTTTCTCTTCCTCGGTGAAATGGCGCTCGGCCATCTTGCGCAGCCATTCCTCGGGGATTTCGCCGAACAGCTCGCCGGTGATCGTTTCGACACCCTTGAAGTACGCGGCGAAGGCCTTGTCGAAGCGGTCGAACTGCGATTCGTCCTTGACCAGGGTCGTGCGCGAGAGGTGGTAGAAATCCTCCAGCGAGAAAATCGCAACGTGCTTCGACAGCGCCTGCAGCAGCATCAGGAATTCACTGAGGCTGGTCTTGAGTCCGGCTGCGCGCAGCGTGAAGAAGAATGTGAACAGCACCGGGGCGACCTCTTGTGCCAAGCTCTACCGTGGGCCTGCATTGTAACGGGCAGTGGCCGGGTCTGAAGGCGGGGGGAGCGATGGCGGCGATACACGATGCATTGCGCGCGGCGGATAAGCACCTGCTGGCCTGCGATCCGGTCTTGGCGCCCCTGATTCGTCAGTTCGGTCCTTGCGGCCTGGTCACCAGGCGCCGCGAGCCTTTCCAGGTGCTCTGTGCCTCGATCGTCAGCCAACAGATTTCCAGCAAGGCTGCCGACACGATCCATGCGCGGGTCATCGCCGGTTTTGGCGAGCGCGGCAAGATAAGTCCGGCCCTGCTGGCCGCCGCCGATTCCGACACGCTGCGTGCCTGCGGCCTGTCGCAGGCCAAGACCAGATGGCTGCAGCATCTGGGTGCCGCGACGGCGAGCGGCGCGCTCGATTTCAAACGCCTGCGCCTGATGGATGACGAAGCCGCGATCGAAGCGCTCGACGCCTTGCCTGGCATTGGTCGTTGGACCGCCGAGATGTTCCTGATCTTCGCCCTGCACCGGCTCGATCTGTTCGCGATGGATGATGTCGGGCTGCGCCGCGGCGTCGACATGCTCTACGGCAAGGGGCGCAAACTCGCGGAGTCGCGCGTACTGAAGATTACCCGCGTCTGGGCGCCGTATCGGTCGGTCGCAAGCTGGTACTTGTGGCGCCATGCGGATGGTCAATCCGAAACCTGGGCCTGACTTCACAATCACCCGTTCGCATCGAGTGCCTGCGAAGCAGGTGTATCGAGATGCCGCAACGTGGGTGCGGGCTATTCTGAACTCGGCTCTGGTGTCTCGATACACCGCGCCTGCGGCGCGGCACTCGACACGAACGGAGTGTTTATAGTTCCAATCAAGCCGCAGCTTTGCGTGCCGCAGCCAGCGGTGTAACCTTGGCCGAGGTCGTGCCGGTCTGGTTCAGATGATCGAGCTCGATCCAGCGCAGCACTTCCATGCGGCCGTTCATGTCTTCGGTCAGCGCGGTGCAGGATTCGACCCAGTCGCCGCAGTTGTAATACATCACGCCGTCGATCTGTCGTGCTTCGGCGTTATGGATGTGGCCGCAGACCACACCGTCGAGTTCACGCCGACGACATTCCCTGGCGAGTGAATCTTCAAAGGTCGAGACAATGTTGACCGCCGTCTTGACGTGCTGCTTGGCGAAGGCGGACAGCGACCAGTAGCCCAGGCCGAACTGCGCGCGGGCCTTGTTGAACCAGTAATTGAAGCGCATGGTGCCTTCGTACAGCGCATCGCCGGCCAGCGCGATCCATTTGTGATAGCGCGTGATCACGTCGAAGAAATCACCGTGCGTCACCAGCAGCTTGCGACCGTCGGCAGTCTCGTGGATCGCCTCGTTGACCAGACGGATGTTGCCGATCTCCAGCTTGTAGTCGACGAACTTGCGCAGGAATTCGTCGTGATTGCCGGTGACGTAAATCACCTCGGTTTCGCGCTTGGCCTTGGTCAGGATCTTGCGCACCACGTTCGTGTGTTCCTGCGGCCAGTACCAGCCGGACTTGAGTTTCCAGCCGTCAATGATGTCGCCGACCAGATACAGGCGATCGCAGGTGTGCGCCTTCAGGAAGTCCACGAGGTGCTCGGCTTTGCAGCCGGCGGTGCCAAGGTGCACGTCGGAAATCCAGATCGTGCGGTAGTGCGTCGTCCCATCGCTACGTTTCGCGGGCTTCTTGGGGTTTGTGTTGCGTGTCGTCTTCGTTGATTTCATTTCGCGCGACTATCGCCGGTGGCGATGAGCGCAATGTGACGGATGCGTGAAAGTTGTGTGACAGCAGATGCGCCCGGCATCAAAACGAACGGGCCACGCAAGGTGGCCCGTTCGTGTGCAGCAGACAGATTCGCTCAGACGATGCCGCAGAGCGCCGACAGCAGCGGCAGTCCGGCGAACGGGCAGGGTTCTTCACCGCCACCTTCACCACCTTCACCGCCTCCAAGCCCACCGAGCAGTGAGCCGAGGACGCCGGTGACCGCATCGAGAACCGGTGCCAGCGGCGTGCCCGCGAGCGGGTTGCCGAGGTCCGGGACGCCACCGAGTTCGCCATCGAGGGCTTCGGTCAGCGGTCCGAGGATCGTCGCCAGCAAGCCGTTCTCGATCGGATCAAGCACTGACTCCAGCGCACCGCCGAGCAGGGTTTCGAGGGCCGGCGTCGCCACCGTGCCGACCGCACCGGCGAGCGTGCTGGAGAACTGCGCGACGGCGAGTTCGATCGGACCACTGAGCACACCCGGCTGGCCGGCCTGATCTTCGATCATGCGCACCGGCAGGATGTTGGTCAGGGCGTTGACCAGCGTGTGGTCGAGCAGCGTCTGCAGGCCGGCTGTCGTGCCTTCAGCGTTATAGACGAGCACCGAGCCCATCAGGTTGTTGGTGTCCTGCAGCGCGGTGGACACCGTGCTGAGCACGCCGCCAACCACCGGAGTTTCGTAGGAGTCGGCGGGGATCTGGTCGAGCGCAGTCTGCATCGCGGTGTTGAGCTGGAAGATCAGTGCAGCGACCTGGCCCAGCTGCAGATCTTCTTCACGGCCGTCGTAGTTGTCGAGCACCACGGCGATCTGCGACAGCACAGGGCCAAGCTGCGTACCGAGCGGTTCGAGCGGCGTGCCGACAAGCGGATTGGTTGCGAAGCCGACCTGTGAGAGCGTGAAGGTGTTGGCAAGGCAGCCGCCGCCCGTGTCGGCGAAGCCCTGCAAGAGCTGGGTCAGGTTCGCGGCGAGGCCGCCGAGCGAGGTGGCGAGGGTCGCCGGGTCCGGGCGCATCGAAACACCGCCGCCAGTGACGAGACTGGTCTGCAGTTGGGCGAGCACGGTATCGGCGATATCGAGCGTGCTGTGCGTGACGGTCTGGTCGGCGCAGTGCAGGATCGCTTCCAGCGGCGTGCCGGTGGCGGCGGTGCCGAGCTGACCCAAGACACCGCTGAGCTGAGCCTGCACCGGATCGAGCGGGCCGCTCACACTCTGGCTGATGATGAGGCCGTCACCGCCCTGCGTGGTCGGCGGCGGGGTCGGTGCGGGCGCATCGGCGCCACCGCTGCCGCCGCAACCCGTGAGAAGGAATACGCCGCCGACGGCGGACGCAAGCAGGACTTTCTTGAACATGGGGGGAACTCCGGTAGACGGGTGAGAGCGAGTCCAATCTACAAAACGGAATCCGAAGAAACAGACTGCAGTCAACGAACGGTGCGGTGCCGGCGAATCAAAGGTCGTGCGCGTGGGAGTCAAGGCCGCTGGTCGCGGGCACGGATCACTTGGTCGGCGGCGATTCGTGTCGTTGCGCAAGTGCACGTC
>JALYJV010000237.1 GCA_030775105.1 Pseudomonadota bacterium
CCGATGGGCAGCGAGTCGGCTTATCGCATCGACCTGTTCGACGACGATATCGAGACGATCCGCACCTTCGATCCGGACAACCAGCGCAGCCAGGACAAGGTCAGCGAGATCCGCCTGCTTCCGGCACGCGAGTTCCCGACCGACAAGGACGGCATCGAGTCCTTCCGCCGCAACTACCGCGAAGTGTTTCCGGGTGATCCGGCGCGCTCGCGCATCTATCGCGATGTCAGCAAGGCGCTGATGCCGGCCGGCATCGAAAGCTGGCTGCCGCTGTTCTTCGGCCTCGGCGGCACCGCGACGCTGGCGGACTATCTGCCGGACGACGCGCTGATCGTTTCGGTCGATGAGCTGCAGGCCGCGCTCGACGAGGACTGGCGCCAGATCGAGGAGCGCTACGAGCGCTATTGCGGCGACATCGAGCGGCCGCTGTTGCGTCCCGAACAATTGTTCTGCCGCCCGGCGCAGGCGCTGTCGACGATCTCGCATCTGCAGCGCGTGATGCTTGAAGCCGAAGCGGGCACGGATGTTGAAGTCCTCGAACGCGGCGCCGATGCGATCCGCGCGACGTTGACCACGCACCAGGATCGTGTGCTGTTCGTCGCCGAATCGCCGGGCCGGCGTGAAGCCCTGCTCGCCTGGCTCAAGCCGCTCGGCATCCTGCCGCGCGTCTACGACAACTGGGCCGAGTTCGAAAGCGACAGCAAGCGCTACGGCATCACGCTGGGGCCGATCCAGGACAGCTTCCGCAAACCCGCCGATGGCCTGAGCCTGATCAGCGAGACCCAGGTGCTCGGCCAGCGTGCGCCGACGCAGCAGATTCGCCGCCGTGCGCGCGTGCGCGACCCGGAAACCGTATTGCGCGACCTGTCGTCGCTGGTCGAGGGTGCGCCGGTCGTTCATGTCGAGCATGGCGTCGGTCGCTACCGCGGACTGCAGCGCCTGGATGCCGGCGGCATTCAGGCCGAATACCTCGTGCTCGAGTACGCCAATGAAGGCAAGCTCTACGTGCCGGTCGCGTCGCTGAACCTGATTCACCGTTACACCGGCGGCGAAGCGGAAACGGCGCCGCTACACAACCTGGGCTCGGACCGCTGGGCCAAGGCGCAGGCGAATGCGCGCGAACGTGCGCATGACGTCGCCGCCGAGTTGCTGCAGATCCAGGCGCGCCGCCTGGCAAAGCCGGGCCTGAGCCTTGAGTTTGACGAGGTCGACTACGCGCGCTTCTGCGAAGGCTTTGCGTTCACCCCGACCCCGGATCAGGTCACCGCGATCGATGCGGTACTCGCTGATTTGCGCAGCGAGCGTACGATGGATCGCGTCGTCTGCGGTGACGTCGGTTTCGGCAAGACCGAAGTCGCGCTGCGCGCAGCGTTTGCCGCCGCCCGTGGCGGTCGCCAGGTCTGCGTGCTTGCGCCGACAACCTTGCTCGTCGAGCAGCACGCCAAGACCTTTGCCGATCGTTTCGCCGGCTTTCCGATCCGCATCGCCGCGCTGTCGCGTCTGCGCTCGACCAAGGAACAGAACGCGATCCTCAAGCAGCTTGACGAAGGCAGTCTCGATATCGTCATCGGCACGCATCGCCTGCTGCAGGACGATGCGACGTTCAAGAATCTGGGCCTGGTCATCGTCGACGAAGAGCATCGCTTCGGTGTGCGCCACAAGGAACGCATGAAGAACCTGCGCGCCGAAGTCGACATGCTGACGCTGACCGCGACGCCGATCCCGCGCACGCTGAACATGAGCCTCGCCGGCCTGCGCGAGCTGTCGATCATCGCGACGCCACCACCGTCGCGTCTGGCGATCAAGACCGCCGTTTCCGAATGGAACAACGCGCTGGTGCAGGAAGCCTGCCTGCGCGAGCTGCGCCGCGGCGGCCAGATTTACATCCTGCACAACGAAGTGCGCGACATCGAGTCCTTCGCACGCAAGATCCAGGAACTGGTGCCCGAAGGCAACGTGCGACATGCACACGGCCAGATGCGCGAGCGGGAACTGGAACAGGTGATGCTCGACTTCTATCACCAGCGCTTTAACATCCTGGTCTGCACGACGATCATCGAATCCGGCATCGACGTGCCGAGTGCGAACACGATCCTGATCGATCGCGCCGACAAGCTCGGCCTGGCGCAGCTGCATCAGCTGCGCGGTCGCGTCGGCCGCAGCCATCATCGTGGTTACGCCTACCTGATGATCCCGAGTCGGCGATCGCTCAATGCCGATTCGGAGAAGCGCCTCGACGCGATCGAAACCCTGGGCGATCTGGGTTCCGGCTTTGCACTGGCCACGCATGACCTCGAAATCCGCGGCGCCGGTGAACTGCTTGGCGCCGAACAATCAGGACAGATCTCTGAAGTCGGCTTCACGATGTATGCCGATC
>JALYJV010000238.1 GCA_030775105.1 Pseudomonadota bacterium
GGTCAGGAGCGCATCGCCGGCGAGGATGGCGGTCGCCTCGTCGAACGCCTTGTGGACGGTGGGTACACCGCGCCGAAGATCGTCGTCGTCCATCGCCGGCAGATCGTCATGGACCAGAGAATAGGCGTGGATCAGCTCCACCGCGCAGGCAGGCGCATCGAGCAGGCGCTTGTCGAGATCAAGGACATCGCCGGCAAGATAGACCAGCATCGGCCGCAGGCGCTTGCCGCCATCGCTGCTGTAGCGCATCGCCTCATGCAGGCGTGCCGGGTATTGATCGGCTGGAGGCAGCCAGCGATTCAGTGCAGCATCGAGGCGCTCGCCATGACGGGCGAGGCGCGCGCTCAGATCGGTGGCCGCCGCATCATTCACGAATCGTCGTCCTCGGCGCCCGGCTCGTCCTGGGCGCTGTCCAGCAGGTTGCGGACCTTGAGTTCGGCCGAGTCGAGGGCACCGCGGCATTGGCGCGTCAGCGCGACCCCACGCTCGAACAGGGCCAGCGACTGTTCCAGCTTCAGGTCACCGCGTTCCAGGCTCTGGACAATGTCCTCAAGCTCCTTCATCGAGCCTTCAAACTGGCCGACCGGATCGCTGCCGCCATCGAGGGCCAGTCCGGGATTCGTGGTGCTGTCCGATTTCTTCGGCATACTGGTCCTTGCGGATGTGTTTTTTTATTGACTAATGTGAATTAAGCTGAAGAATATTCACAGCAGTCGAGCTGAGCGGCCCGCAGTTTATCCCTGTTGCCGACCCCCCGCGTATCCGCTAGTGTCCGGCGGCTTTTTGATATTCGAATGACGATGGCCAATTCCTCCCAATACAGCGCTGAAGCAATTGAAGTCCTGCAGGGGCTCGACCCGGTGCGCAAGCGCCCGGGCATGTACACCGACACCTCGCGGCCGAACCATCTGGCGCAGGAAGTCATTGATAACGCGGTTGACGAAGCACTGGCCGGGCACTGCAAGGCACTCAGCGTCATCGTCCATGACGACGGCTCGCTCGAAGTGGCCGACGACGGCCGCGGCATGCCGGTCGACATTCATCCGGAGCACAAGGTCACCGGCGTCGAACTGATCCTGACCAAGCTGCATTCGGGCGCCAAGTTCTCCAACAAGATGTACCAGTACTCCGGTGGTCTGCACGGCGTCGGTGTCTCGGTCGTCAACGCGCTGTCAGCCAAGCTCGAAGTACGCGTGTTCCGCGGCGGTCAGGAACACCTGATCGAGTTCCGTGGCGGCGAGCGCAGCCGTCAGCTCGAAGTGGTTGGCACGGTCGGCAAGAACCGCACCGGTACCACCGTGCGTTTCTGGCCGGACGTTTCCTATTTCGACTCGCCGAAGTTCTCGCTGCCGCGCCTCAAGCAGGTGCTGCGTGCGAAGGCGGTGCTGTGTCCGAACCTCAAGGTCTCGCTCGACGACCGCATCAACAACGAGCAGATCGTCTGGCAGTACGAGAACGGCCTGCCGGATTACCTGCGCGACGCCCTCGATGGCGCCGAGGTGCTGCCTGCCGAGCCGTTCATCGGCAACTTCAAGGGCAAGCGCGAAGAAGCCGAGTGGGCACTGGTGTGGTTGAACCAGGAAGGCGGCCGCGCCGAGCCGGTGGCCGAGAGCTACGTCAACCTGATTCCGACGATGCAGGGCGGCACCCACGTCAACGGCTTGCGTACGGGGCTGACTGAAGCGATCCGCGAGTTCTGCGAGTTCCGCAGCCTGCTGCCGCGTGGCATGAAGCTGGCGCCGGAAGACGTCTGGCAGGGTTGCGCCTACGTGCTCAGCGTCAAGATGCACGATCCGCAGTTCGCCGGGCAGACCAAGGAGCGCCTGTCGTCGCGCGAGACTGCGGCGTTTGTTTCGGGTGTAGTCCACGATGCGTTCAGCCTCTGGCTCAACCAGCATCCGGATCAGGGCGAGCAGGTTGCACAGCTGGTCATTGCGAACGCCAGCGCACGCCTGAAGCAGGCCAAGATGGTCGTGCGCAAGAAGATCACCAGCGGGCCGGCGCTGCCGGGCAAGCTGGCGGACTGCGTGTCGTCCGATCCGGCGCAGACCGAACTGTTTCTGGTCGAAGGTGATTCGGCCGGCGGCTCGGCGAAACAGGCGCGCGATCGTGAATTCCAGGCGGTGATGCCGCTGCGCGGCAAGATCCTCAACACCTGGGAGGTTGATGCCAACGAGGCGTTGGGCTCCGACGAGATCCACAACATCAGCGTCGCGATCGGTGTCGATCCCGGCAGCGCCGACATCAGCGGTCTGCGCTACGGAAAAGTCTGCGTGCTCGCCGACGCTGACTCTGATGGTCTGCACATCGCAACGCTGCTGTGCGCGCTGTTCCTCAAACATTACCGGCCGCTGGTCGATGCCGGCAACATCTATATCGCGATGCCGCCGCTGTATCGTATCGATGCCGGCAAGCAGGTGTTCTATGCGCTGGACGCAGGTGAGCGCGACGGTGTGATCGATCGCCTCGCTGCCGAAGGCAACAAGGCCAAGATCAGCGTCACCCGCTTCAAGGGTCTGGGCGAAATGAATCCGCTGCAGCTGCGAGAGACGACGATGGCGCGCGACACGCGCCGTCTGGTGCAGATGACTCTCGATGACGGCCCTGCGGATGAATTGATGGACATGCTGCTGGCGAAGAAGCGCGCCGGTCATCGCAAGGAATGGCTGGAGAGGGAAGGCAACCGCGCTGAAATCTGAGCGCGGCCGGCGTCGCTCGATGCAATGCTGAGCGAATCAAACGATTGCCTGCGACGGCAGGACAGATACAGATCAAACCATGACTGATACCACTGAAACCGAACGTCTGCCGCTGCGCGTTTTCGCCGAGAAGGCCTACCTCGACTACTCGATGTATGTCGTGCTCGACCGCGCGCTGCCGCATATCGCCGATGGTCTGAAGCCGGTACAGCGCCGCATCATCTACGCGATGTCCGAGCTGGGATTGTCCGCCGGGCAGAAGCACAAGAAGTCGGCGCGCACCGTCGGTGATGTCATCGGCAAGTTCCATCCGCATGGCGACTCGGCCTGCTATGAAGCGATGGTGACAATGGCGCAGCCCTTCAACTATCGCTATCCGCTGGTTGACGGTCAGGGCAACTGGGGTAGTGCGGATGACCCGAAGTCCTTCGCGGCGATGCGTTACACCGAATCGCGCCTGATGCCCTACGCATCGACCTTGCTCAGCGAGCTCGAGCACGGCACGGTCGACTGGTCGCCGAACTTCGACGGCACCTCGCAGGAGCCCAAGCTGCTGCCGGCGCGCCTGCCGAACATTCTCGTCAACGGCACGACCGGCATTGCGGTCGGCATGGCAACGGATATTCCGCCGCACAATATTCGTGAGCTGGTCGCCGCCTGTCTGCATCTGCTCAAGCATCCGAACGCGCATATCGAGAAGCTCTGCGAGTTCGTGCCGGGTCCGGATTTTCCGACCGCCTGTGAAATCGTCAGCGAGCCTGCCGACCTGCTCAAGATCTACCAGACCGGCAACGGCCAGATCCGTGCCCGCGCACGCTGGGAACGCGATGACGATGGCAACATCATCATCACCAACCTCGCGCACCAGGTATCGCCGGCGAAGGTGCTGGAGCAGATCGCCGATCAGATGCGCGCGAAGAAGCTGCCACTGGTCGAAGACCTGCGCGACGAGTCCGATCATGAGAATCCGACGCGCCTGGTCATCGTGCCGCGCTCGAACCGCGTCGATGCCGAAGCGCTGATGGCGCATCTGTTTGCGACGACCGATCTCGAGCGCAGCTACCGCGTCAACATCAACATGATCGGTCTGGATGGGCGGCCGAGGGTCAAGAATCTCAAGGAGATCCTGACCGAGTGGCTGGAGTACCGTTTCGCGACAGTGACGCGGCGTCTGAACCATCGCCTGAGCAAGGTCAACGAGCGTCTGCATGTGCTTGAAGGCCTGTTGATCGCGTTCCTCAACATCGACGAGGTCATCCACATCATCCGTACCGCGGATGATCCGAAGGCGAAGTTGATCAGCACCTTCGCGCTGACCGAAGTCCAGGCGGATTACATTCTCGATCTCAAGCTGCGCCACTTGCAGAAGATCGAGGAGATGAAGATTACCGGCGAGCAGGCCGAGCTCGATACCGAGCGCCGTGGCCTGGAAGCGGTCCTCGGTGACGACGACAAGATGCGCAAGCTGATTGGCGACGAGATGAAGGAAGACGCCAAGAAATACGGCGACGAGCGTCGCTGCCCGATCAATGCACGTCCGCCGCCGCAGGCGCTGGAAGCGGCAGACATCACGCCGGCCGAGCCGGTCACCGTCGTGCTGTCGAAGGCCGGCTGGATCCGCGCCGGCAAGGGGTTCGATCTCGATCCGGTCGCGCTCAGCTACAAGTCTGGCGACGAATACCTGTGCCATGTGCAGGGCAAGACCAACCAGCTGCTGGTCCTGCTCGACGACAAGGGTCGCAGCTACACGCTCAATCCGCGTGAGCTGCCGTCGGCACGTTCGCAGGGCGAGCCGGTGACGACGCGCCTCGACCTGCAGGACGGCGGTCGCATCGCCGCGCTGCTGATGGGCGACCCCTCGGACCGCTACGTCGTCGGTGGCAATGAAGGCTATGGATTTGTCGTCAAGCTGGGCGATCTCGAATCGCGGCTCAAGGCCGGCAAGGCGATCGTCAATCTCGGCGGCTCGTCAGCCGCGCTGGCGCCGGTGCGCACGCTCGATCCAGCGCAGGATCGTTACGCGGTCGCAACCGCCGAAGGACGCCTGCTGCTGTTCCCGTTGGCTGAGTTGCCGGAGCTTGCGAAAGGCAAGGGCAACAAGCTGGTCACTCTCAAGGGCGAGGATCGCATCCTGGCCGCGGCGGTGCTGCCGACCGGCGCCAGCCTTGAACTGGTCTGTGGCAAGCGCACACTGTCGCTCAAGCCGTCCGATCTCGAGCACTATGCCGGCGCCCGCGCCAGCCGTGGCGGCCATCTGCCGCGCGGTTTCCAGCGCGTCGACAGCATGAATCCGCTGCCAGCGAAGTAGCCCGGGTGAAACCCGGGGCAGCGCAAGCTGATGGCTTGCATTCCCCGGACTCCGTCCGGGCTACGGGAAAGCCAGCGAGGTCTTGAAAACCCGCTTGGCGCCCAAATTGCAGCTTTGTTTGGGCGCGAGCCCGCTGACCTTTTAGAGCCAGAGCTTTCCAGCCATGAAAAGAATCGCCCTGTTTCTGATGACCAACATCGCCGTCATGCTGGTGCTGTCGGTCGTCGCCAGCCTGCTCGGCGCCGATCGCTATCTGACCGCCAACGGCCTCAACCTGCAGCAACTGCTGATCTTCAGCGCCATCTTCGGTTTCGGCGGTTCGTTCATCTCATTGGCGATGTCGAAGTGGATGGCCAAGCGCGCGACCGGCGCACAGGTGATCACCCAGCCGAAGAATTCATCCGAAGTCTGGCTGCTGCAGACGGTTGAGCGTCAGGCCCGTGCTGCCGGTATCGGCATGCCTGAGGTCGCGATTTTTGACTCGCCTGAGCCGAACGCTTTTGCGACCGGCATGAGCCGCAACAGCGCGCTCGTCGCGGTATCGACGGGTCTGCTGCGCGGCATGAGCCAGGACGAGGTCGAAGCCGTCCTTGGCCACGAGATCAGCCACGTCGCCAACGGCGACATGGTGACGCTGACCCTGATCCAGGGCGTGCTCAATACCTTCGTGATGTTCCTGTCGCGCGTGATCGGCTACGTCATCGACCGCGCGGTGTTCAAGACCGAGCGCGGCGTTGGCATGGGCTACTACCTGACGGTGATCGTGCTGCAGATCGTCTTCGGTATCCTCGCCTCGATGATCGTCGCCTGGTTCTCGCGGCAGCGTGAGTTCCGCGCCGATGCCGGCGGTGCGCATCTGGCCGGCAAGCGCAAGATGATTTCCGCGCTGCAGCGGCTGAAAGGTGCAAAAGACGAAGCGGATCTGCCGGAATCGGTCCGCGCCTTCGGTATCCGCGGGGGCAAGTTCTCGCAGATGTTTGCGACGCATCCGCCGTTGGACGTACGCATCGCTGCCCTCGAAGCCGCGAGTGCGTCGATCAAGTAAGTAAACCGCTGCAAACAGAAAGCCCGGCATTGCCGGGCTTTTTTGTGGTTCCGAAGATTTCTCTCTCCGCTTGCGGGGAGAAAGGTAGACGGGGCTCAGCCTTTGACGTCGGCCGACAGCAGCACCACTTCCGGCTCCTGCACGTGGTAGCCCTGGATGAAGTTGACGCCAAGCTGCCAGAGGCGCGCCATGACATTGGCGTCCTCGACGTGGGTGACGATGATCTTGATGCCCTTGGCCTTGGCAGTTTCCATCAGCGAAACCAGCTTGCGATGCATTTCCTTGTCGTTGAACTTGGCCGTGTACGAGTGGTGGAACTTGATGAACTGCATCGGGATGTGTTCGATCATCTGCGCCGGATTGGCGCCGATGCCGAAATGCTCGATCGCAATCTGCGCACCCAGATCCGACAGCGCCTTGGTCAGCATGCGTGCCTTGCGCACATGGTTCTGCACCACGAGTTCACGCAGCTCGAAGACGATTTCGCCAGGCTTGAGTGCGCGCGTCTTGACCTGCTGCTTCGTCCATTCGATGAGCTGCTCGGCATCCTTGAGGCTGTCTTCGGAAATCTTCACGAACAGGCTCGAGGCCTGCTGCGCGCCTTCGCGCTTGGCCTGGACCTTGAGCGCGCGATCGATGACCCAGCGGTCGATGCTGGTCATCAGGCCATGCTTCTCGGCTGCGCCGATGAATTCGGAGGCATGAACTTCGTTGCCGCTGTCGTCGATGACGCGCACCAGCACGTCGAAATGCTGACGGGTGTCGCCTTCGAGGCTGGCAATCGACTGGAACGCGAGCTTGAGCCGCTGGTTCTCCAGCGCGCTCTTGATCATCGTGGCCTTGCGCGCATCTTCGCGTTCCTGCTGCGAGGAGGCCGCCGTCGGGCCGACGTTGGCGAATTTCTTGCCGCCCTTGGCCGACAGTTCTCGGGCATCACGCACCAGATCGGCGGTGACCGCGTTGGCATCTTCGCTGCCGGACAGCGGATAGGCGGCAACCGTCAGCGACACGTGAGCCTCGTGACCGGTTGTGCTGAAGATATGTCCGCCGACTTCGGCGACGATGGCTTCGCCGTTTTCGGCCAACTCAACGACGGATTTGCGAGAAACCAGCGCGGCGATCTCGTGCGTGGAGAAGCGGAACAGCTGGTCCTGCGGTTGCAGCTGGGTTTTCAGCCACTCCTGCAGTTGCTCGACCGCCTGGGCCGCGTCATGCAGGCCGATGCGTGTTTCGGCACCGGCGTAGTCATCGACCGTGAACAGCACGGCGGCACGTTGCGCGGCCTTGGGGTCGGCACTGGCGATGGCCGCTGCGAGCGCGGCGAAGAATTCGAGGCGCCCCGCGGTGCTGACGACCACGGTGCCACCGGCGGTCGGGGCAGCTGCCGCAGGCGCTTCGGCTTTGATCAGCATTTCGATGAGCTGCTCGCCGTCGACCGTGCTCGGCATCATCTGCGCGCTGATCGCGACGCGACGACCTTCCTTGTGCATCAGACAGCATTCGAGCGGTTTGCCGTCGCTCTTGCCGCGCTGAAGCATTTTCAGCTGGGCCTTGACCTTGGTCTGATGATCTTCGGCGACCAGATCCATCAACGGCAGTGAGTTGAGTTCTTCCGGGTCGGGGTAGCCAAGCAGCTGTGCGAACGCCGGATTGGCCTGCGACAGGATGCCTTCCTGGATGTACGCGACAGCGTCGTTGGTGCTGGTGATCAGCTGCTGGTGACGGTCTTCGAATGCCGCCAGGCGCTGGCGCGTGCTGCGCAGTTCGCGGAAGCTGGTGTGTGTGCCGATCTCACGCAGCACAACCAGTTCCAGGTGGCGCATGTGGCGCAGATCTTCGTTGGAGATCAGGTCGCGCGCGCCGGCAGCGAGCGCTGCAACCTGTTCTTCGGACGAAACGTGCTTGGTCAGCACCAGGATCGGCAGTTCCGGCATCAGGCGCCGGCCGACACCGACGACATCAGCCGTCGCCGCCGCAACCGGCTGCTCGTCGGAGACGATCAGCAGATCCGCCGTTGCACTGCGCAGGGCCTCTTCGACATCTTCGAGATCGGTGACCCACGCGCAGCGGATCGGATGTCCGGCGTTGCGCAGATAGCTCTCTATATTTTTGGCGACGCTTTCCGATCGCGTCACGACCAGCACGACGAAACTGCGGGCCGGAATCGCGGCAGCTTCGGGGTGTGCAGTTGGGGTGCTGACCATTTGTGCTGTGGCTACCATGAAATCGCAGTTTTCGAGTTGGTTCCAGCTTCTTCGCGTACCAGGCGAGGCATCAGATACCCCGGCAGACGTCCTGTCAGCTCGCGCATCAAGCCGCGAGCCCGCTCCTCTGAGACTTCAAAATGGGCTGAGCCCTGTACCCGATCCAGCAGATGCAGGTAGTACGGGAGAATGCCACATTCCGACAGCCGTTCCGATAGTGCAGCCAATGTATCGGTCTTGTCATTGATGCCCTGCAACAAGACTGCCTGATTGAGCAGGGTGATCCCCATCATACGCAAGGGTCTGAGTGCCGCTTCGACCGTGTGATCTAGCTCGTTTGGATGATTGGCGTGCAGCACGACGATGCGCGTCAGGCGACCGCGGCCCAGCCAGGCCAGCAAGCGCTCGTCGATCCGTTCCGGCAGCACGATGGGCTGACGCGTATGGATACGCAGGCGGCGCAGGTGCGGGATCGCGTCGAGGGCGTCGGCGAATTCGGCGAGCTTCTGGTCCGACAGCGACAGCGGGTCGCCGCCCGACAGAATCACCTCGTGGATCGACGGGTCGGCACTGATCGTATCCAGTGCGTCCTGCCAATGATTGCGCGCACCCAGATGCTCGCTGTAGGGAAAATGCCTACGAAAACAGTAGCGGCAATGGATCGCGCAGGCGCCGGTCGCAATGACCAGCACGCGGCCGTTGTACTTGTGGATCAGCCCACCGTCGCGCAGCTTGTGCATATCGCCGACGGCGTCGATACCGAACCCCGGCACTTGATCGACCTCGGCAGGCTGCGGCCAGACTTGCAGGAACAGCGGATCCGTCGGATCTCCCAGGCGCATGCGCCCGGCGAAGGCGCGCGGTACGCGCAGCGGAAAATGCTGCACCTGTTCGTAGGCCAGGGTCGGCAGGGCAGGATCGAGGCCAAGAAACGCCAGCAGATCGGCTGGGCGGGTCAGGGCGTCGCGCAGGGCATGCTGCCAAGGGGCGGCCTGCTGGCGGGGTGTTTGAG
>JALYJV010000239.1 GCA_030775105.1 Pseudomonadota bacterium
GGCCATAGCAGACGCGGTCCAGCCGAGAAGGATGACCACTTTTTCACGCGGCGCAGCAGACATGATTCCCCGAGAAACGGTAGTTCGAAAGGCAGCGCGCCGCATGGCGCGCTCAGCAGGGGGTGGAATGTCATTGGTTCAGTGGACTAGGAGAATCAGGCCTGATCTCAGCCTGCTTCTGGGCTTCCGGGTATCGCCTCTTTCGGGTGCATCTCTGCGTACATCCGCAAGCGGACGACCAGATAGGTGGCGAGATTGCGATAGAGCACACAGCCTGCTTTCGGATCGCGCTCGATAACCGCGAGGAACTGCGTCTTGGGCAGGAAGAACAGCCGGGTCGGCTCCATAGCGCCGGCGGTAGCGGACATCGGCTGGTTGTCCAGCAGCGAGTATTCGCCCAGACAGTCGCCAGGCTTCAACACACCGATCTTCTGCGTGGCCGAGCCGGCGGACTTGCGATACACACCGATCGCGCCGGACAGCAGCACGAACAGTCCGTGTCCGCCGCGGACATCCTGGAACAGCACCGGATCGCCATCCTTCAATGCCAGCGTCTTTCCGCGCACGATCAGGCTTTCCAGTACCTCGTCGGAAAGGCCGGTGAAAATCGGTGACTGCAGCAGTTCGCTGCGCTGGCAGTCTTGGCTTGCAGGCTCGGTCACAGCGTTCCCCCGATCGACAGCGTGAAGAGCGCTGCTAGTGTTGACCGCAAAGGTGCGCACTGTCGAGCACCGCGAGCGAGCAATGTGTACGCCACCGCACGGAAGCCATCAGCTGCGGCGCGCACTGTGTATTGACACCGTGACCTACCGGTCACCGCAAAACTGTCATAGCAGGCACGAATCATGCTCGAAACCATCGTAGTCATCCTGTTGGTCCTGTGGCTCTTGGGGTTGGTCTCGTCGTACACGATGGGCGGCCTCATTCACATCCTGCTGGTCGTGGCGATCGTCGTGGTACTGATCCGCCTGCTCAGAGGTCGAGGAATATGACGCGGGTCAGTCAGTTACCGCCTGGAGAGAAGACGATGGACGCACAGAGAATCGTGGCAATCCTGCTGATCGTCGCCGGGTCACTGGGCCTCGCCTACGGCGGCTTCAGCTTCACCAAGGAAACCCACAAGACTGAGGTGGGCCCATTGACCTTGTCGGTCGATGAGAAGGAGCACGTCAACGTGCCGATCTGGGCCGGCGTTGGCTCTCTGGTGCTGGGTGTGGTCCTGCTGGTGGTGCCACGCAAGAATTAGCCTTGCCGGATACGGCACATGGCCCGACGCACCGGGCTTAGTGCACGGCGCCGCGGACGGCAGGTCTTCCCGCGCTACACGGACGGCCTGGTCTGAAGGCGCCCGGCGCCCAGAGCCGATGCCTGCAATCCTAGATCCACGAGATCTGTCGGCACCGGCTGACCGAGCAACTGCGACGCGGCGAAGCGCGACAGCGCCGGCGCGGTCTGGATGCCGTAGCCGCCCTGCCCGGCCAACCAGAAGAATCCGGGAGCATCCGTGGCAAAGCCGGCGACTGGCGAGCGGTCGGCAACAAAGTTCCGCAATCCGGCCCAGCGGCTGTGCATGCGCCTCACATCCAGCGTCGTTGCGCGCTCGATCCGGTCTACCGCAATCGCCAGATCCAGTTCATCCGGCACCGCATCGCACGGCGGGCTTGGTGTCTCATCGCCGGGGGAAATCAGCAGGCGGCCTGCATCGGGCTTGAAGTAGAACTCCTCGGCGATGTCGATGGTCAGTGGCCAGCGCTCCATGCCGGAAGTGGCCGGTACGTCCACCAGTGCCGCAGTACGCCGCAAAGGTTGCAGCCCGATGCGCGCAACACCGGCGAGCACCGCGATCTCGTCGGCCCAGGCACCCGCTGCGTTGACCAGCAGCGGCGCGGTGAAACGGCCCGCGTCTGTAGTGACGTGCCAGCTTCCCTGCTGCCGGTCGATAGCGGTCACCCGCGCATTGCACTGCAGGGTTCCGCCGTTTCTTCGCAACATCGCGGCATACCCCTGGTGCAGCGCATGCACGTCGATATCGCTCGCGCCTTCGTCGAACAATGCATCGGCAACATAGTCCGGACGCAGCAATGGCATGCGCGCGCAGGCTTCGCGAGGACTCAGCCGCATGGCGGTGAAACGCATATCCGGCTGTTCGGCCAGCGCCTCCAGATCCCCCCGCTGATCCTCTCGCGCGATGAACAGGAAGCCGCGCGGAACCAGCAGCGGTGCATTCGCGAATCCGGCAGGCGGCTGCGTCAGGAAGCCGCGACTGCCGCGCGATAGCAGGCGTATCGTCGGGCCGCCGTAGCTTTCGGCAAAGACTGCAGCCGAACGGCCGGTCGTGTGATAACCCGGTTGCGCTTCCTGCTCCAGTACGACGACGCGAAGCTTTGGGCCAAGCTGCGCGGCAACGCCGACGCCGGCCATGCCGGCGCCAACGACAATCACATCAACATTTTGTATGGATGCTGTCATGGCTCATGCTAGCCGGACTGCGAATCCGCAGATATCTGTAGTTACACCGATCCGCCGGCGCTGACTGGTTTCAGGTGATATCACTGACTGAATTCATGCGGTCGCGCATCAATAATCGGGTCACGGAACTGCAACGCGCAGTTCATCCTTGCGGATGGGTCATGAAACAACTTTGCGTTCGATGCCGCTGGCTGATGATGGGGCTGGCGATGGGACTGATGCCGTGGGCAGCGATGGCGCAGTCCAGCGAGCCATCACCTGAACCCGTGACTGAGCCGGCTGTTGACGACGTCAGCGCGGATTCGCTGTTCGCCGAACCGCCTGTCGAACCCGCAGTCGAGGCGATCGAAGTTGCGGATGACTCCGCCGAGCCCGCGCTGTCAGAACCTGAATCCGCCGACCTCGCCGACAACAGGGCTTCGGATAGCGCGCCGTCTACGGAACCTGCGACCACGTCGGCCGTCGACGACGTCAGCGCCGATTCGCTGTTCGCCGAACAGCCTGCCGAACCCGCAGTCGAGGCACCCGAAGTTGCTGATGACTCCGTCGAGCCCGCCCTGGCGGAAATCCCCGTCACGCCGCTGGCCGCCGAAGCTGAGTCAGCGGCCCTCACCGAAGACAAGCCTTCGGATGCAACACAGCTTGACGACGTGGTCGTCACCGTCACCAAGCGCGCGCAGGTCTCGCGCGACATTCCCAGCAGCATGACGGTGCTCGGCGGCGAGAAGCTCGAACAGCTCGGCATCCGCAAACTCAAGGACATCTTCACGCTGGTACCCGGCGTCAACATGCAGGACGAGCTTGCCGGCCATCAGCGCAAGATCTCGGTGCGCGGCGTCGGCCCACAGACCGGCACCAACCAGACCGTCGGCTCGGTGATGGGCGACATCCCGATTTCCGATCCTTACGGTGCGTCAACGGTCGTCGACCCCAACCCCTGGGACATGCGCACGGTTGAAATCCTCAAGGGTCCGCAAGGCACGCTGTTCGGCGCGACCTCGCTCGCCGGTCTGATCCGCTATGTGCCGAACAACCCGGAGCTCGGGCTCTGGCAGGGCAAGGCCTTCTACGACTACACATCGATCGATCGCGGCGGCACGGGGTCGACTTATGGCGCGGCGCTCAACATCCCGCTGGGCGACACGCTTGCGCTGCGGGCTTCCGGCATCGTCCAGGAACTGCCCGGCCTGCTCGACAGCGACAACCCGGCGCGCCGGGAAGAGGACGTCGACACCGGCCGCAGCTGGAACGGCCGCCTGATGGGCCTCTGGCAAGCCAGCGACCGGTTCACGATCAACGCCTGGTATACCCAGGAAGAGCGCAACTCGGACGACATCAACTTCACGACGTTCAGGGAAGACAACTACACGCGCGACGACGCGCCCACCGCATCGCCGACGACCAACGAGTACAAGCTGGCAACCCTCGACCTGCGCTATGCCTTCGACTGGGCGACGCTGGTGTCGCTGAGCGGCTATCAGCAAAAGACCAGTGACATCGACATCGATGCGAGCAACCTGCTGGTGCCTGCCGCACGGGCCGGCATCAGCTATCTGCGCGCGGCGCGTACAGCGCAGACCGACGGTGTGCTGCAGGAGCTGCGTCTGGTCTCTCCCGACGATGGCGGCAAGCTGAGCTGGCTGATCGGCGGCTTCTACAGCACCTACAGCGCCTCCATTCAGTCACAGCTGCTGTTGAAGCCCGGCGCGCTCGGACCGCTGACCGCGTTGCTGGGGGCACCCCTGGTAGAACCCTTGCTGGCACTGCTTGGCGAAGACGGCATTGCCGCTTCCAGCAGTGGCTACGATCCGCTCAAGGCAAACGAGCAAGCCCTGTTCGGCGAAGCCAACTACGACTTCAGCGACAGCCTGCGCCTCACGCTTGGCAGCCGCCTGTACAGCACCGAAGTCAAAGGCACGCTCGAGTCCAGCGGCGCGACCGCCGGCAACGACGGCGCCACGCCGGGCACCGAGGAAAAAGGCTGGAGTCCGAAGATTGCGCTGACCTACAAGCCCTCGAACGATGTCATGTTCTACGCCACGGTGTCGCGCGGCTTCCAGTTCGGCGGCTTCAACCTGCCCACCCTGCCTTCACCGAACGTTCCGCTGAGTTTCGAGTCGAGCACGCTGTGGAACTACGAGATCGGCACGCGCACGGACTGGTTCGACAACACCCTGCGCCTCGATCTGACGGCCTTCTTCATCGACTGGAAGAACCCGCAGGTCAAGCAGATCGACAGCATCGGAACGAGCAGCTACGTCGACAACGTCGGCGGCACGCACAACATCGGCGTCGAAACCACCATCCGCTGGCTGACGCCGATCGACGGTCTGAGCATCGAGCAGGCCGCGTCCTACATCGAGGCGCGCACGACCGAGTCGTTCGACGACGCTTCCGGCGTCGAGGTGCCGAAGGGCACACTGATGCCAAGTTCGCCGCTTGTGCAGTCGGTGACGACCCTGGCCTACATCCAGCCGTTTGGGAACTGGATGACGCAGACCTCGCTGATCAATTCCCTGGTGGACAAGAACTTCGCCGACATCACGCACCGCACCGAGGTCGGCGACTTCTCGCTGCTGAGTTTCAACTTCAACATCACGCGCAATGATCTGTCCTGGGCCCCTTCGCTGACGCTATCGGTCAACAACATCACCAACGTTCAGGAAGTTGTCGCCGGCTTCGGCCCCGATCCGTCGGGCTTGCAGGGCGCGATCGACGACATTCTCGGCAACTCATCCTACGTCTACACCCAGCCGCGCTCGTTCGTCGTGCGCCTGTCGGCGGAGTTCTAGCGTGAGCCTGATTGCGGTCGGCGACCTGAAGCTCAATGTGCGTGTCACCGGCACGGATGGCGTGCTGCCGACGATCGTGCTCGAAGCCGGCGGCGGCAGCCTGCTGCAGACCTGGGAGGCGCTGGAACAGGCGCTGGCGCCACACACACGCGTCCTGAGTTATGAGCGTGCCGGTATCGGTGAGAGCACAGGGCCGGTCGACAGCGTCAGCGCGGCTGCGGTTGCGCGGCGGCTGGCAGCACTGCTCACAGCAACGCGGACGGTCACGCCGGTGATTCTGGTCGGCCATTCCCGCGGCGGTCTGTACTCGCGCTACTTCGCCGCGACGCGACCCGAGCTCATCGTCGGGCTGGTGCTGCTCGACAGCTCGCCGGAAGAAATGCCGTTGCCGCGCTTCTACAGCCTCAAGCCGACGCTGCTGATGTGGCTGCTGCATGGCATCGCGCGCATCGGCCTGCTGCCGCGCCTCGCTGCCCGCCGCAAGCTGCCGCTGCCGCCCCCACAGCTCGCCGCGATGCGCCGGTTCCGGCACGTCAGGACCGCGCTGGCCGAGATGCGTGGAATTCGTGACCTCCAGGCCGAAATCGCGGCGACTGCCCTGCCGCGCAACCTGCCGATCCTCGCGATCAGCGCCGCCGGCAGCGCGCTGGAACCTCAGGAACTCCGCAAGCTCGTTCTGGCAAACCACGAAATGCTCGCCGCCGCCGGTTGCGCGCCTTACAGCCGACACCAGACCATTGCTGGTGCGGACCATATGTCGATGATCACCGATCCGCAGCATGCGGCAAGCATCGCCGAGCAGATCCTCGGCTTTGCGCGACAGCTCTCCGGTTCTCCACCTGTGTAGTCGCCGCCTAGAGTCTGTTCATGCGGATCAGCTGCTCGCGGAAGTCCGGCGTCACCGGCGTCATCGGCAACCGCAGCTCCTCGGCGATCCAGCCTTCGCTGGCGAGCAGCGCCTTGATCGGCCCCGGATTCGCATCGCCGAACAGCGTGCGCACCAGTGGCAGCAACTCGAACGACAGCTCGCGTGCCCGCGCGATGTCGCCGGCGACGAAGGCCTCGTACATCTGCACATAGC
>JALYJV010000240.1 GCA_030775105.1 Pseudomonadota bacterium
GGTCGTCAGTGTGGGGATGCGATCCGGTGCAAGCGACAGCGAACGCTCGAACGCGGCACATGCCGGTTGCTGCTGCCGCAGGTCACCCAGCAATTTGCCGTAGTTGTGCCAGGCATCGGGGCTCTCAGGTCGCAACGCAACGACGCGCTCCCAATGCGGCAGCGCAGGCGCGAACTGACGCGAAGCCATCAGCACGGCACCGAGATCCGCATGCGCGTCCGCATGATCGGCAGCGATCGCAATGGCCTGTCGCAGATAGTCCTCTGCTGGCTTGAGCTGCCCTCGCCGCCAGCAGATGGCCGCGAGGCCACGATAGGCGTCCGCGCTGCACTCGGCCACGCTGCATAGTGAAAAAAACTCGCGATGCGCCGAGTCGAGACGCCCGGCGTTCATTTCCTTGAAGGCATTCTGCAGCCGGTCCCGCGGCGTTGCCGCTGCGGCTGCGCTGATGTTTTCGTTCATTCCGTCCGTCCGCGACTGGCAATCAGGCTCCAGCCGAACAAGTATCCCTGCTCTACGATCTCGCCGACTTCGACGGTCGTAAACCCCATCTGCCGCAGCTGCTGCGTCCAGACTTCGATGCCGGCAAGGTCCAGCGCGCAATCCACCAGTTCTTTCACACGCAGGTGATTGTCCGTCAATCCGGCACGCACGGTATCCAGTGCCTGCCGCGCCGCGTGCTCACCGCTGACCGGCACAGCCTCCAGGATCCGCATCGTGCGCTCGGCAGTATCGCGCAGCAAATCCGGAAACGGTGCTGCTGCGATGCGCTCAGCCACCACTGCGTAGGTCGCGTTGAAATGCTGCCGCGCCTCTGCTGCCCGTGGGTCTACATCCCGTCGCCCACGGTCCCGCAGATTCGCCGACATCGCCAGCCACTTCAGCATCTCTGCTGCACGATCCAAAGGTCCATCGTCCGCGAGCAACCACTGGCTGTCCACGGATTCGGACTGCGCAAGGCGACACAGGTGCGAACCCCGATGATGAACGACAGCCGCCAGCGTTGCACGCGGCGCGAGTATTCGTGACATCTCGCTCCAGCAGGCTTCATCGGCGAAGTATTCAAGGGCGTACTGGCTGACAAGCTGCGTGACCGTGCCGTCGCCCACCGGCAAGCGCGTCGCCGCAGTCCGCGGATGGAGATGAACGCACTCGCGCTGCCCGACGGGCAGTTCGCCCAGCCAGGTTTCATCCAGTTCGGCCAGGTCCGTCGCGTCATAGGAAGCCGGCTGCGGCGTGCCGGCTTGCGCGAGCCAGCGGATCAGTGAGCCATTGCCACAGCCCAGCTCCAGTACGCGATCTCCCGCTGCCACGCGCTCGAAACAGGCACGCCAAAAGGTTTGCGTGGCGATGCCGTAGTGATCGGTAAACGAACCCGGGCAGGAATGCCGGGTGCCGCTGCGCCAGTACCGGCTCCAAGCCAATGCGCGTGCCTTGAGATCGGATTCGTCCATCACGCGACCATACAAGCGAAGCCAGCCAAAAAAAAAGAGGGCCCCCGCAGGGGCCCTCCGCAAGCAACCACTCTTTGATCAGAACCGCTGGGATCAGAACCGCTGGGTGTAGCGGATGTACGGCTGCGCACCGTACTGATCGTAGAGGTCATAGTTGAAGCTGCGACCGTTCCCATCGGCGTTCGCCGAGCGTGCGTCCGGTTCCTTGCCAAAGGCGTTCAGCACACCTGCAGTGATCTGACCATTCCATGGCGCAAAGTACGAGAGCTGGAAGTCATGCGAGACGAAAGTTGGCGTATGACCGCTGCGCGCACCGGTTGATGTCACCGTCTGCGCCTGATCGCCGATCAGGTTGAAGTTCCAGCCGACCGCGAAGTCGGAGATCTTCCACTCCGTCGAGCCCTGCATGCGCGCCTCCGGCTCTCCGGGATCACCGATCTGGTCGCGTCCTCCGTCGACAGAGAGGTCGAGGCGGTGGATATAGCGCAGCTGCGAGACGAGGTTGCCGAGATCGCCCAGACCGAACTTCAGGTTCGCTTCAAAATCCAGACCGCTGGTTTCGAGCGAGCCGTTGTTCGCAAAACCGAAGATGAAGTCGGTAATGCGGCCGGTCGGCCCACGTGTGATCACGAAGGCATCCGGCACCGGGTCGCCGATACGGATCGCGTCGAGGATTTCCTGTGGGGTGAACTGGTCGATACGGTTCGTGATCTCGATGTTGTAGTAATCCAGCGAGATATCGAACCACGAGGTCACATCGTAGGCAAAGCCAAAGCTGTACTGCTCGGAGTCCTCAGCACCGAGATCCGGATTGGAGATCGACGTTGCGCTGATCTGCACCGACTGGACATCGCCGTCGAGGTTGAAGCAGGTGGCCTGCGCTTCGTTCCAGACGTAGCCACCGAATTCGCAACTCACCTGGTCATTGGTGATCGACTCGGCCGAGAACGCCGGCTTCGAACTCAGGATATCCAGCGTCGGCGCACGGAAGCCCTCGCTCCAGGACGCGCGGATCGTCAACGGCGTGATTGGCTGGTAGCGGACGCTGAGCTTCGGCGACGTGGCGTTGCCAAAATCCGAGTAATTGTCGCTACGGATCGCGGCACCGATTTCGAGGTTGTCCAGTATCGGAAACGCGGCTTCGGCGAAGTAGGCACGAACGCGACGGTCGAGTGCAGCGGAGTTACCCGCAGAACCTCCCACCTGACCGGCCTCCGACTGGGCGTCGTAGAGGTCTTGAAAGCCCTCCTCGCGATACTCCCAGCCGACCAGCAGCTTGGCTTGGCCACCGCTCATTGTGAACAGCGGGAACTGCACGTCGCCAAAGGCCTCGCGCGTCGTCCAGGTGGATTCACGGATGGTAGTGAACTTCAGCTGAGCCGCAGCGTCCGGCGATGCGTTCGGATCGCGGAAGTCATAGGTGCCGTTATTCAGCACGTTCTGCGCCGACGGCACGGCCAGGAAGAAGCGGCCGGGTTCGTAGTACTTGTACTCGTTGTAGCGCGCGCCGAAGTTGGCTTCCGCAAAGTCGAACAGCGTGCCCGAGAAGATGCCGCTGATGTCATAGACATTGGCGTCTGTCGTCGTATCGCGAAGGCCCAGCGAGGCAAAACGGTGGTACAGCGCCACCGCGTAAAGTTCCTCGTCGGGAATGCCGATCTCGCCGGCCGTACCGCCGTTGGCGCCGCCCAGCAGAACGAT
>JALYJV010000241.1 GCA_030775105.1 Pseudomonadota bacterium
GATAACGCTCGCGCTCGGGGAAATAGAACGAGAAACGGGCATCAGTGCCACGGAAGCCGCCGTGCACGTAACGATGCGGCACGGGCTGCTGGCGCAGTTCGTTGACATCGACATAGGGCTCGCGATATTTCGGATCGAGGGTCTGCTCGGTGATCCGGCCGACAATCGCCGGCACCTCCACCGCTACTGGATCGCTGCCGGCTTTCAGACGCTCGCCGCTCAGCGTCGACTTGCCGAGCAGGCCGAGCTTGGCCGTGCCACTGAAGCGGTCGCCGTCGATCTGGGCCTTGAACGTCACGGTGATCGGAATGGGTTTGGTCGCCTTCATCTGCCAGCTCAGCGCACCACCGGCCGACATGCCGCTGATGTCGTGATTGCCCATCGGGCTTTCGATGCGTCCGCTGAAAGTGTCGCCCAGCGTGTCGATGTGCAGGACCATGGCCTGCGGACCGACCGGCGTCGTCATTGTGACTTTCCAGCTGCCTAGTGCGCTCACTCACTGCTCCGCTTGCAACTCCCAGAAAATTGCCGTTCGGGTCGAGTGCCGCGCGGGACGCGCGGTGTATCGAGATCCTGAAGCTGCAATGGCAGCCTCTCGATACACCTTGCGCTGCGCGCAAGGCACTCGAGGCGAACGAAGTGTATTGGTTGCGACGATACGGATTTCCTACACGCGCCAACCGCGGATGCGGCTACCCGCATCGCAGAGCACGGTCTCATTGGTGATGAAACGCGCATCGTCGGAGGCCAGGAACAACGCCAACTTTGCAATGTCCTCGGCCGTGCCGTCGAGCTTGAGCATCTGCTGGCCCTGGATGCGCGCATAGGCCTCAGGCGGCAGCTGCGCCTTGTTCGCCGGGGTTTCCATGATGCCGGGTGCGATGCCGTTGACACGGATGCCATCGCCACCAAAGGCACCAGCCATCGCGAAGGTCATCGCATTGAGCGCGGCCTTCGTAACGCCGTAGGCCGTACCGGGCACATAGCTGGCCATCGACGAGATGTTGAGGACGACGCCTTTCGCGTTCGCCAATGCCGTACGCAGATGCTGTGCGAGTAGCAGCGGCGCAACCGTATTGATCGACAGATAGCGCATCCACTTGTCCTGGCTGAGACCGAGAAAGCCGTGGGCGATCTCGCCGTAGGCAAGGCCGGCGTTGTTGATCAGCACGTCGAGACGCGGTTGCTCGGAACAGATCCGGGCGCCGAAGGCGGTGATTTCGCTTTCGACTGCGAGATCGACACGATGGCTCGCGCAGCTTGCACCCCGCTCATGCAGCTCAGCAGCCAGCCGCTGCAAGCCGCGCTCGTCGACATCGGTCAGTACCAGCGCCGCGCCTTCTGCCGCAAACGCGCGAGCGAATGCCTGGCCCATGCCGCCGGCAGCGCCGGTGATCAACACACGGCGGTCAATGAATCGTAGTGTCAATGGAATCTCCTCGGCGCTGTGCGCACTCTGGAGTTAAGTTATCAACTGATAACTTGTGTGTCCAGCCGTCGAGCATTCGATTCCACCGTAGCCCGGGTGAAACCCGGAAAGCCGGACGATCGGGAAGCACAGACCCCGGATTTCATCCGGGCTACTCAGAGCCCAGCGAGCGGTTCCGCTTCGCCGCGGCTGAAGTCGCGGATGACGCCGACGCGCTTGGCGACGGCTGCACGTTGCGGCTGGAAGCTGTAGCAGTTCGGCGGCATGCGCGTCGCGTCAGATTGTCGCTCCAGTGGAATCACGCGCCCGTTTGCGAGCATGTTGCCCCAGCGCAGCAGGCGTGCCGCTTCCTGGCGTTGCGGATCCAGCGTATCGATCCACGGCCGCAGCTTGTCGAGCGGCATGCCGGCCAGCTCGGCAGGCTCGACGATCTTGAAGCTGGCCTCGGTCCACGCGAGCAGTGTTGCGCCATTGCGCCGCAACTCGACACGGCGCTGCCCATCCTGCGGATCGGAGACGAGGATGTCGTAGACCAGCGTTCCCTGATCGTGCGCATGCGCGGCGGCAAGCAGCGCGAGGTCGAACAGGTGCGTGCAGTTGGCGGTCTTCCCGCCGCGCTCGGCGAACGCCGCTAGGGCCACACCGCTGAACGTGCTGCGCAGCTGATCAACCGCACCGGGGCAGGTTGTCCATGGCACACGGATCATCCGCGGTTCTACTGCAGTCGCGATCTCTCCATCGTGATGGACAACGACCGCCATGCAGTGGAAGTCGTCTTCCAGCTCGCAACACACGTGGTCTTGCGCCGGCGTGATGCGGAAACGCCGGCGGAATCCAGGCAGGTTGTCAATGACAGCCATCGCACTGCCCGACGCCGACTTCAGGTCGCCCAGGTCAGCCAGACCGCATCCGGACCGACGACGTGGCCGCCATGGTAGGCAAGCGGCTGCGATGGGTCGACGCGGAACTCCGGCAGGCGCTGCAGCAGTTCTTCGTAGACGATCTGCAGCTCGAGGCGTGCGAGATGCGAACCGAGGCAGCGGTGCGGGCCGGAGCCGAAGGCGATATGCACGCTGTTCTCGCGCTGCAGGTCGTAACGCTCAGCCTGCGGATACTCGGCGCTGTCGAGGTCAGCGCCCGGCAGGAACATCATCACGCGGTCGTTGGCCTTCATGTCGACGCCCTGGAAATGCAGGTCCCTGGCGACACGGCGCAAGGGCACGGTGAAGGTGTAGCGGCGCAGCATTTCTTCCGAGGCTTTTGGAATCAGCTCCGGACTTGCACGCAGCTGCTTCTGCAGCTCGGGATCGCGCGCCAGATGCAGCACGCCGAGGCTGATGCCGTTGACGACGGTGTCGAGGCCGGCGGTGAAGAGCACGACGCAGTAGTTCTCCATGTCCTCCATCGTCGTCGGCTTGCCGCCGATGTCGGCCTGCCACAGCATGCTGATCAGGTCGCTCTGTGGATTCGCCTTACGTTCGAGCACGGTCTCACGCATGATCGCGGTCAGCTTGAGCATGCGCCCGACCATCGAGCGCGGATCCGGATTCTTGATGCCTTCCATGTGTTCCTTGACCAGCGCGCGGTATTCCGCCTGGCGCGCGACGGGCAGTCCGAACATCTTCAGGAACACCTGCACCGGCAGCGGCTCGGCAACTTCGCTGACGAATTCAGCGCTGCCCTTGGCCTTCATCGCGTCGATCAGCTCCGCGGCCAGAGCGCGGATGCTGTCCTTGATCTCGAGCATCGCCTTCGGCGAGAACGCACGCTGCAAAGGCGCGCGATACGCCGTGTGCGCCGGCGGATCGATCGTGATCGGCAGCGGCTGCGGAATATGCGGCGAACCCGGCGGCATCTGCGCCAGCATCGCCTTCATCATTGCCTGCGGCACGATCTCGCTGGAGAAGCCCTCAGTGTCACGCCCTGCATGGAAGTTCGCCGCATGGCTGACCAGCATCCAGTGACCGCCGTTGCGCGGCGTCCAGAAGATCGGCGGCGCGTTCTTGACGAGATCGAGAATGCGCTCGTGCGGGTTCTCGACGTATGCCGGATCGGCAAACATGTCGAAGTCATAGAACGCCGCATCGGTAATGTGGGCGGGACGCGGCACGGCAACACTGAGGGTCATGGTCGACTCGATGATGGATCTTGAGGGTTCGGGTGATTCAGTTGTTGTGTGGAGCGCGCAAGCTCAGTCGTCCTCGATGACGATGATGCGTTCCGGGCAGGCTCGCGCGCCCGCGCGCGCCTGTTCTTCCTTGCCGGCTGGCACTTCAATTTCATCGACCGCGATG
>JALYJV010000242.1 GCA_030775105.1 Pseudomonadota bacterium
ACGCTATCGTTACTGCCGCTGGGGCTGCAGGCGCAATCACCGCCTGAATGAACTGCGGGGCAAGGAGCGCATCAGGAAATGAAAACCAAAGCGTGGGTGTTGCCGTTGCTGATGTCTGCTGCGCTACTCGGCGCCTGCGCCGGCACACCGGCGCAACCCTTGCCGGTGCCTGATCCTCCTCTCCAGGTCGAACGCTTTCTCGGCCGCTGGTATGTCATTGCCAACATTCCGTACTTCTTCGAACGCGGCAAGGTCGGCACCTACGTCGAGTATCACCCGCGCGAAGACGGCCGCATCCAGGACCTGTATTTCTATCGCGAGAAACAGCTGAGCGCACCGCTGGAGAACAACGAGGGCGTCGCCGAAGTCGTCGACAAGCAGACCGGCGCCGCGTGGCGTGCGCAGTTCCTGTGGCCACTGTGGTTCGGCTTCAACATTCTCTACGTCGACGACGACTATCAGACCGCGCTGGTCGGCCATCCGGATCGCGGGCTCGGCTGGATCTATGCACGCACGCCGCAAATCGACGAAGCAAGGCTCGAAGCGATGTTCACGCGCCTCGAAGCGGCCGGCTACAAGCGCGAGGAGTTCGAGCTGATCCCGCAACTGCCTGCCGCCGAGGCAGCAGAAGCTCAATAGCTCCGCTAGATAAACCCCGGCACCGATAGAACTGCAGCCGCTGCGCTGACATCAGCACCCAGCGCAACGATGCCGCACAAAGGTGCGGGCATTCGCGCGCGCAGGGTGTCGACATTGTCCTGCCAATGCATCTGCTCCGGTGGCAGCACATTCGCGACCCAACCGGCGAGCCGCGTGCGACGCAGGATTGCGTCGGCACTGAGCAGTGCGTGATTGATGCAGCCGAGTCGCATGCCGACGACGAGCAACACCGGCCATTGGCGTGCGGCGACCCAGTCATCAAAGCCGAGCTGCGCATTCAGCGGCACGCGCCAACCGCCCGCTCCTTCGACGACGACACGCTGATGTTGTTGCGCGAGCGCGACATACGCGCCGGTCAGCGCCAGCGGATCAATGTCGATGCCGGCCTCTTGCGCTGCGATATGCGGCGCGATCGCCGACTCCAGCGCGATCGGATTGACCGCGGCATACGTCAGACCTGCACTCGATTCCGCCAGCAGCGCGAGCGCATCCTCGTTGCGCAAACCGTCGGCGCTGTGCGAACAACCTGAGGCCACCGGCTTGAAGCCGGCTGCACTGAAGCCGCACGCGCGCGCCTGACGCAGCAGTGCGCAACTCACCAGGGTCTTGCCGACACCCGTGTCGGTACCGGTGACGAACAGCGTGCCGCTCGCCGTGGCCGTCGCGTTGAAGGCGGAGTCAGCCACGCAAGGCCGCCGCCAGCGTCTCGACCAGATGATCGATCTGCTCGTCGCTGTGCGCCGCAGACAGGGTGATGCGCAGGCGCGAGGTACCGACCGGCACTGTCGGCGGGCGGATCGCTGCAACCCAGAAGCCTTCGTCGAACAGCTTGCGCGACAACGCGAGCGTGGGTTCTTCAGGGCCGATGATCAGCGGCTGGATCGGCGTTGTCGAATCGCCGAGCGGAATCGCCAGTTGTGCGCAAGCACTACGCAAGCGCTGGATATTGCCGTGCAATCGTGCGCGCAACGCGTCGCCTTCGTCGCTTGCGATGATCGCCAGCGCCGCGCGCGCCGCGGCGGCGATCGACGGCGGCGGTGCAGTCGAAAATATCCAACTGCGCGCACGCTGTATCAGGAACTCGATCAGGTTTTCGCTGCCGGCGACGAATGCACCCGCAGCGCCGAGCGACTTGCCCAGCGTAGCGACATAGATCGGCACTTCAGCCACGCCCAGACCCGCCGCGTCGACCGCGCCACAGCCGTTGGCGCCGAGCACGCCAAAACCATGGGCGTCATCGACCATCAAGGTCGCGCCTTGCGTCGCGCCCATCGATGCGAGCTGTGCCAATGGGGCGACGTCGCCATCCATGCTGAATACGCTGTCCGTCACCATCAGTGTTTCGCCATCGCGCGGCTGCGCCAGCGCTTGTGCGTATGCATCGGGCTGCGCATGAGCAACGCGGATGTACTGCGCGCCGCACAGTCGCCCGCCGTCGATCAACGAGGCATGGTTGAGTTCATCGGCAATCAGGGTGTCGCCCTTGCCGAGCAGCGCGCGAAGTACGCCGAGGTTCGCCGCCCAGCCGGTCGAGAACAGCAGCGCGCGCGGGCGTCCGGTGTACGCGGCAAGTTCTTCTTCGAGCGCGCGATGTTCGCGGTTGTAGCCGGACACCAGCGCTGCCGCGCCGCTGCCGGTACCGGATTCGCCCAAGGATTTCTTTGCGGCCTCGGCAATGCGCGGATCGCTGGCGAGGCCAAGATAGTCGTTGCTGCAGAAATTCAGGCAGGGACGGCCGTCGACGGTGATTGCAACACCGTGCGCGCCGTCGACCTCGCGTCGCACGCGATACAACTGCGCGCTACGGATGCGCTCAAGCGCCGCGCCCAGTCGTTGATCGAGCGTGGGCATGGGCGATGCCCGGCCGTCCATCACTCGTTGCAACAAGCAGCCTGCGGACGCTGCACAGCGGCGAGCGACGGTGGCGGACAGCAGGCATCGGCATGATCGTGCGCATGGGCGTGATCGTGAGTCGCGGAGCCATGCACGTTGCCCGGCTTGCCACCTTCGGTCTGGATGCCTAGGCGCGCGAGCAGCGCGCGATCCTTTTCATTCTGCGGATTGTGCGTCGTCAGCAGCTTGTCGCCGTAGAAGATCGAGTTGGCGCCGGCGAAGAAACACAGTGCCTGCATCTCGTCTGTCATCGCGGTGCGGCCAGCGGACAGCCGCACCTGCGTCTTCGGCATCAGCACGCGGGCGACCGCAATCGTGCGCACGAACTCGATGGGATTGAGTTCTTCCGCGCCCTTGAGCGGCGTGCCCTCGATCTGCACGAGATTGTTGATCGGCACGCTGTCCGGATGAGCCGGCAGCGTCGCGAGCTGGCGCAGCAGCTCAGCTCGATCGGTCTCCTGCTCGCCCATGCCGACAATGCCGCCGCAGCAAGTCTTCATGCCGGCCTTGCGCACGTTCTCCAGCGTCTTGAGACGGTCTTCGTAGGTTCGCGTCGTGATGATCTTGCCGTAGAACTCCGGCGACGTATCGAGATTGTGGTTGTAGTAGTCGAGGCCCGCATCGGCGAGACGCTGCGCCTGATGCTCCTTGAGCATACCCAGCGTCATGCAGCTTTCCATGCCCAGCGATTTCACTTCGCGCACCATCGCCTCGATCTTGTCGAGGTCGCGATCCTTCGGCGCACGCCAGGCGGCGCCCATGCAGAAACGCGTCGCACCATTGGCCTTGGCTTCGCGCGCCGCTTCGACCACGGCGTCGATCTCCATAAGCGGTTCTTTCTTCAGGCCGGTCTCGAAACGCACCGACTGCGGGCAATACGAGCAGTCTTCCGGGCAGGCGCCGGTCTTGATCGACAACAGCGTTGAAAGCTGCACGGTGTTCGGCTTGTGGTGCTCACGATGCAGCGTGTGGGCGCGGAACAGCAGATCGTTGAACGGCAAATCAAACAGGGCCTGCACTTCCGCGCGGGTCCAGTCGTGGCGAACTTCGGCTATCGACATTGCAGGCTCCGGCAACCGCCATCGCCTGCGCTGATGCGCTCCGGTCAGGAAGTGCCAATTGATTAGATATTGTTACAATAACGCAGAGTTAAGCTCACATCACAGCCTTCCGGCGGCCCGCAATGTGCATTGCCCAGCGAGGGGATGTCAACCAAAATATGGCCCGCATGGTTTACAACTCCGCCAAGCCTGCTCGACACCCTGCTCTCCCTGCACTGCCGCTGCTGCGACGTTGCGCTGGCGCACAGCCAGCTCTGCCGCGCCTGCGAAGAGGGCTTGCCATGGAACCGCACCGCATGCGGCCACTGCGCGCTGCCGATGCAGACCAGCGGCATTTGTCCCCGGTGCCTGCGTCGCCCTCCAGGTTTCGACAGCGCCTTCGCTGCGTTTCGTCTCGGCGCGCCGGTGCTGCATGGCGTGCATGCCCTCAAGTACCACGCGGTTTTTTCACAGTCCAACTGGCTGGGCGCACTGATGGCGCGACAGCTCGATCAGCGCGGCGCGGAACTGCCACAGCTGCTGATTCCGGTGCCGCTGAATCCGCTGCGACTGATGCGCCGCGGCTACAACCAGGCCGCCGAGATCGGTCGCCATTTCGAGACTCAGCTCGGGCTGAAGATGGACGTCACGAACGCCACGCGCCTGCGCCAGATCGATGACCAGATCGGCCAGAGCCTCAGCGCGCGCCGCCGTAACATGCGAGGTGCATTTGCTGTGAATGGTGACCTCACAGGCATGCACGTCGCACTGATCGACGACGTGATGACGCCAGGCGCAACGCTCAACGAACTCGCCCGCGCCTGCCGTCGCGCCGGTGCTGCACACATAGAAGCCTGGGCGGTGGCGCGAACGCCGTAATGCGGCGACAGACCATCGCGAATGTCTGCCCTACTGCTCGGCGGTCGTATGCGCCGGCATCTGACGGTCGAGAAAATCCAGTGCGGCATCGACCGCGCGCCCGTCAAAAACGAAGGTCGCGATATGACCCAAACCATGAATCAGGAACAGCTCGGCCGGTACACCTGCCGAGCTGAGCGCATCGCGCATCTGCCGTGAATAGCCAGGCCAGACAATCCGATCCCAGGTGCCGTGATAGTAGAAGCCCGGCGCATCGTCGGCACTTACCTGATGCAGCGGCGAAGCCTGGCGATACCGTTCCGGCATCTGCTCCAGTGTTCCCCCCATGAATTTCCCGACCAGATCGCTGGTTGACGCGCGCACCATGTCCGCGGGAACGCCGCCCGCGACGACGGCATGCGGACGCTGGCTTGCAGGCGCATCAAGCGTTCCGGCGAGCGCAGCCAGATGCGCACCCGCCGAGTAGCCCCACACCGAGATGCGCGACGCATCGAATCCGCGTGCAGCCGCGTGCTGATGCGCCCATTCGATCGCTGCATGCACATCGTCAAGCGCAGCCGGATATGGATGCTGCGGTGCCAACCTGTAGTCGATGTTCAGCACGGCGTAGCCGCGTTCGACAGCCCTCTCGGCAATGCCATCCATCTCATCGCGCTGGCCGCGGATCCAGCCACCGCCATGGATCAACACGATGACCGGCGCACTGGCGACACCCTCTGGCAGAAACAGGTCGGCGTGCTGGGGCGGGTCCTTGCCCGGCGCGGTATAGACGAGATTGTCGCTGCGGATGTGGCGATAGGCCTTGGCGGTTCCGGATGCACCCACGGCGGGCTGACCGGTATGCGTCACGCAGCCCGCGAGCATGCCGGCAATCAGCATGCCCAGCAGCGTTGCGGCGCGGGGGATTCTTGGCGTGTCCGGTCTCAACGGCATGTTGGCGATACTCCAGTGATATCCGCAGTACGCGGATCCAGCCGTTGCAGATGCCGTGTTATCGCCAGCTCAGACCAGCGCGTAGTCCGCGGCCAGTCCAACGAAGATCGCCATCCCGAACCAGTTGTTGTTCAGAAACGCGTGCAGGCACGCCGCTGGGTCGCGATCCCGCGTGATCCATTGCTGATACACCGACAGGAATGAAGCCACCGCAATGCCGCCGAAGTACAACTCGCCGCGCCCGCTGTTCAGACCGAGCTGGATCAGCAGCAGTAGGGCCGCACCCTGCAGCAGGGCGATCAGCAGACGGTCGTGACGGCCGAACAGAATCGCCGAGGACTTCACGCCAATCTTCAGGTCATCGGCGCGATCGACCATCGCGTAGTAAGTGTCGTAAGCGATCACCCAGCAGATGTTGGCGGCCATCAACGGCAGCGCCTGCGCCCAGTTCACCGCGTGATCAACTGCGGCGTAGGCCATCGGAATGCCCCACGAGAATGCGAGGCCGAGCACCGCCTGCGGCATGCTGAAGAAGCGCTTGAAGAACGGATAACCGGCCGCGAGCAGCACTGCGGGCACCGCCAGGATCAGGCACAGCGTGTTCTTCAGCGAGGTCAGCAGACCGAATGCGATCAGGGATACGGCAACAAACAGGCGCACCGCCTCTTCCGGCGTGATACGGCCCGCCGCGAGCGGTCTGTCCTTCGTGCGCGCAACCAGGGGATCGACATCGCGGTCGGCAAAGTCATTGATCGCGCACCCGGCGGAACGCATCAGCACGGTGCCGACCACGAACACCAGCAGCACATGCAGAGACGGCACACCGTCGGCGGCAAACCATAGTGCCCACAGCGTCGGCCACAGCAGCAGATAGATGCCGATCGGGCGATCGACCCGCATCAGCAAAAGATAATCGCGGAACTTGCTCGTCATTGGCGTCATGGCGGAATTCTAATCTGGCGCTGGGCAGCTTCAGACCTGGGCGTAGCGCTCGGGATCGCCGACCCAGCGTGCAATCAGCGCGCGCGCACGTTGCGGGCTTTCGGCAAGCCATTGATCGGCGAGCTTTTGCAGCGGCGGCACGAGTGCGGCATCACGCACCGGATCGGCCAGCTTCATGCCGATATCGCCAGTCTGGCGCCGACCGAGCAGTTCGCCGGGGCCGCGCAGTTCGAGGTCGCGGCTGGCGATCGCAAAGCCGTCGGTGGTCGAACGCAGGGTTTCTAGCCGTGCGCGCGCCATGTCGCCGAGCGGCGCCTGGTACAGCAGCACGCACTGGCTGGACTGGCTGCCGCGACCGACGCGACCGCGCAGCTGATGCAACTGCGAAAGTCCGAGTCGCTCGGCGTTCTCGATCACCATGATGCTGGCGTTGGGCACATCGACACCGACCTCGATCACCGTCGTCGCGACCAGCAGCTGGGTCTGCCCCTGCTTGAACGCGCGCATCTGCGCGTCCTTTTCGTCCGCCTTGAGACGCCCGTGGACGAGGCCGATCTGCAGCGCAGGCAGATCGTTGCGCAGGCGCGCCACCGTCGCTTCGGCCGCCTCGGCATCGAGCTCTTCGGATTCTTCGATCAGCGTGCAGACCCAATAGACCTGACGGCCCTGCACGCAGGCGTCGCCGATGCGCGCCAGTACTTCGTCGCGACGCTCGTTGGAAACAACCACCGTCGTCACCGGCGTACGGCCCGGCGGCAGTTCGTCGATCACCGAGACATCGAGATCGGCATAGATCGACTGCGCGAGCGTCCGCGGTATCGGTGTCGCCGACATGATCAACTGATGCGGCACGCGCTCACCGCCCTTCTCGCGCAGCGCCAGCCGTTGCTGCACGCCGAATCGATGCTGCTCGTCGACAACTGCCAATGCGAGGCGACCGTAGCTGACCTGCTCCTGCAGCAAGGCGTGCGTACCCACCGCGATCGCCGGCTGCGTCGAGGCAAGCAGTGCGAGTACGCGATCGCGCTCGGCCTTCTTGACGCGATTGGCGAGAAACAGCGTGTCGATACCCAGCGGCGCGAGCCAGTCGACCAGGGTGCGCAGATGCTGCTCGGCAAGCAGCTCGGTCGGTGCCACCATCACGCCCTGCGTGCCGGCGCGATACGCCGCGAGCAAGGCCGCGGCGGCGATCACGGTCTTGCCGGAACCGACGTCGCCCTGCACCAGCCGCAGCATCGGCCGCTGGCCGCCGAGATCTTCAATTACTTCAGCAAGCACGCGCTGCTGCGCGGCGGTCGGCTGGAACGGCAACACAGACTGCAATGCCGCCACCGCAGCTGCGCCGTCGGCGAGCTTCGCTGCCGGCCGCGAGCGCAGCCGGCTGCGCAGCAATCGCATGCCGAGCTGATGCGCGAGCAATTCCTCGCGCACGAGGCGGCGCTGCGCGGGATGCGCATGGGCAAGCAAGGCGCCGGCATCGGCATCACTGGCCGGGTGATGAATCGCACGCAGCGACTCCAGAGTCGACGGACCGTCCAGCCCCGGCAGCGCGTCCAGCAGTGCTGCGTCACCGGATGCCGCCTGCAAGGCCAGCGTGATCAATCCGCGCAAGCGGATCTGCGTAACGCCTGTCGTCAGCGGATAGACCGGCGCCAGATGCGCATCGGGCTGCAGCTCTATCGGATCATCGGCAACGCGATACTGCGGATGCACCATCTCGGCACCCGCCGTACCGACGCGCACGGTGCCGTAGGCCTGCACCCAACGCCCGATCGCCAGACTCTGGCGCTGGGCGTCGTTGAAGTGAAAGAAGCGCAGCAACAGTCCACCGCTGCCGTCATCGATCACGACGCGCAAGGTCCGGCGACCCCCAAAGCGGACGTCGGCCGCAGCAACCCGTCCACAGACCAGAAGATCCTGATCCGGCGTCAACCGCGCCAGTGGCGTGTGCTTGCGGCGATCCTCGTAGCGCAGCGGCAGATGAAACAGCAGATCGCGCACCAGGCGCAGATTCAGCGCGCGCAAGCGCTGCGCCACCGCCGGGCCAGCACCCTTGAGATAGGTCAGCTCGGTGTCCAGCGTCAGCGGTGGACGCGGGCGAACCTTGGCAGTGCGGGTTTCAGACAAAGAGGAATTAGCCGAGCACCAGCACGCCGTCCGCCTCGACGCGCGCGCCCTTGGGCAGGCTTGCAACACCGATCGCGGCGCGTGCCGGATACGGCGCAGAGAAATACTCCGCCATGATCTGGTTCACCGTCGCGAAATGGCCGAGATCGGTCAGGAAGATATTGAGCTTGGCAATGTCCGCCAGCGAGCCACCGGCCGCTTCGCATACCGCGCGCAGATTGGCGAATACCTGGTGGATCTCGTCCTCGATGGTCGCGTTGCGCAACGTCATCGTTGCCGGATCGAGCGGAATCTGGCCGGACAGATAGACGGTATTGCCGCACTGCACCGCCTGGGAGTACGTACCGATGGCAGCGGGGGCGTGGTCGGTCTGGATGATTTTTCTGGTCATGTGAACTAAGCGGTGGAGGAATCAATTAGTCGCGATAGACGCGCTCGACGCCATCGATGCGGCGAATTCTTCGCAGCACGCGCGCCAGATGCACGCGACTGCGCACGGTGATCAGGAAACGCATTTCCATCGCCTCGCCGCCAGCGCGATCCGGCATCTGCACGTTCTCGATCGAGGCTTCGGCATTGGAAATCTCTGCGGTGATGCGCGCAAGCAGGCCACGCTTGTTGTGCGCCTTTATGCGCACTTCGCAGACGTAGTCGCCCAGCACCTTGTCCGACCAGGCCAGCGGCACCCAGTCCTGCGGGCGACCCTTGACGTGCTTGCACTCGAAGCGATGCACGACGATGCCACGGCCGACGTTGACATAGCCGCGAATGCTGTCGCCGGGCAGCGGGTGGCAGCAGCGCGCGTAGTCAAGGACAAGTCCTTCCGTGCCTTCGATGGCCAGCGCCGTCGCGCCACCTTCGGAGGTGTTCTCCGCGCCCTTGGGCAGGAAATGCCGGGCGACGAGCGGTGCCAGGCGCTGGCCGCTACCGACGGCGGCATACAGCTCTTCGACATCGTGGAGCTTCTGCGCCGCTAGTACCGGCGCGAGCAAAGCTTCGTCCTTGAGCACGGTTGCCGGCACCGCGAGCTCGCGCAACGCGATCTCCAGCAGGCGCCGACCGAGGCGCACGGCCTCGTCTTCGTGCTGCAGCTTCAGGAAGTTGCGCACGGCGGAGCGCGCCTTGGCGGTCTTGACGAAATTCAGCCAGGCGGCGTTCGGTCGCGCATGGCGCGCCGTGATGATCTGCACGGTCTGGCCGTTGCTGAGCAGGCTGTTCAAGGGTTCGAGGTGACCGTCGAGCCGCGCCGCCACGCAGTGATCGCCGAGCTCCGAGTGCACGGCATAGGCGAAGTCCACCGGTGTCGCGCCCTTGGGCAGGCGACGGATTTCGCCCTTGGGAGTGAACACGTAGACCTCGTCGGGATAGAGATCAACCTTGACGTTCTCGACAAAGTCCATCGGGCTCGCCGAGCCGAAGTCGTCGAACAATCCGGCCACCCACTCGCGTACGCGCGCCTGCGGCGCAGCACTTCCATCGCGCGCGCCCTGCTTGTACTGCCAGTGCGCCGCGATGCCGCTTTCGGCAACGTGGTGCATGTCGCGCGTGCGGATCTGCACTTCGATCTTGTGCCCCCCCGGGCCGACGCAGGCCGTGTGCAACGACTGATAGCCATTGGTCTTGGAATTCGCGATGTAATCGTCGAACTCCTGCGGCACCGGCTTGTAGACGTGATGCACGACACCAAGCGCGCGATAGCAGTCGTCGACCTTGTTGACGATCACGCGGAAGCCGAGCAGGTCCATGACCTTGAGCAGCTTGAGCTTCTTGCGCAGCATCTTCTGATAGATGCTGTACATATTCTTCTGCCGGCCGACGACGCTGGCGCCGATGCCTTCTTCGCGCAACGTCGTTGAGAGTTTCTGCTCGACTTCACGGATCAGGCGCTTGGTATCGCCAAGCTGCGCATTGACCGACTGCTGCAGCACCGAGTAGCGCTTGGGATACAGCGCCTCGAACGACAGGTCCTCGAGCTCGGTACGGATGAAATAGATGCCGAGGCGCTGCGCGATCGGCGCATAGATATCGAGCGTCTCACGGCCGATGCGCCGGCGCTTTTCCGGCGACACGTGATCGAGCGTACGCATGTTGTGCAGTCGATCGGCGAGCTTGACCAGGATCACGCGCAGATCCTTGGTCATCGCCATCAGCAGCTTGCGGAAGCTGTGCGCCTGCATCTCGGCGCGCGTATGACCTTCGATGCGCGTGACCTTGCTGACGCCGTCGACCAGTTCGGCCACGTCTTCGCCGAACTCCAGCGCCAGCGATTCCTTCGACACGCCAGTGTCTTCGATGACGTCGTGCAGGATCGCCGCCATCAGCGTCGTGTGATCCATGCGCATTTCGGCGAGGATGCGCGCGACTGCCAGCGGGTGATAGACGTATGGCTCGCCCGAAGTACGGCGCTGGCCATCGTGCATGCCGGTCGCAAATTCCGCAGCGCGACGGACCTCCGCAACCTGCGCCTCGGGCAGGTAGCCATCGAGCAGACGGCACAGCGCGTCGACGCCAAACGCACGCTCGACCCGCTGCGTGCGAATCGCGTTGCCGATGCGTTGCATGACCGTCATTTCCATGACTGAAGTATAGGCGCGGGAGTCTGTTTGC
>JALYJV010000243.1 GCA_030775105.1 Pseudomonadota bacterium
CAGCAACCCGCTCTGGACATGATCCCCCCGGACACTCTGCAGCGAAGCAGCGTAGCCCCCGAAAGCTACGCTGCTGTTGCCAGCGTGTTACTTGTGCGTCTTCAGCAGTGCCGCAACCTTGTCGACATAGCTCTTCATCGCCGCGTCCGGCTTGGTGCCCTTGAGCTTGGCCCAGGCGTCGTACTTGGCGCGACCGACCATGTCGAGCATGCCGGGGCGCGAGCCGCTGACATCGCCACTGGCCTGCTTGAACAGGGAGTACAGCGCCAGGAAATCATCGTTGCTGGGACGCTTGGTCAGGGTCTTGACGTCAAGCTGGGCCTGCGCGAACTGGGCTTTCAGATCAGCCATGGAACTCTCCTGGGTTTCGAATGTGTTCTGCGTTGAGCATAGCAAACGGAACACCGCTAAATCCCGCCTGCAAAAACCCGTCCACTGCCGCCGTTGAGCGGCAAGGCGTAGCCAACCTCGATCTCCAGATTGACGAAGTGCGTGAAGCGGAAGCGCAGGCCCGCACCGATGCTGCCGTAGATCTCGTCGAAGTCCATGTCTTCGGGGCGGGCAAACACGTTGCCGGCCTCGATCATCACGACGGCGCGCAACCAGCGCTTCCACACCGGGCGGGCGAACTCGGCGGTCACGTAGTAGTAAGCATTGCCTTCGAGGAAGTTGACCTCATAGCTGCGCAGGTTGCTGGCACCACCGAGGGCATAGGCTTCGACTTCATCCGGTCCATTGAAGTAGGCACCGGCGTAGGCCTTGAAATGCAGCGTCTGATGTTCGGTGTTGCCGACGGCGTACTGGCGGACAAAGGTCGTATTGAGGTCGACAAAGTTGTAGTCGCTGCCCATATCTTCATCCGCAAAGCTCGCGCCCAGCGAAGTGAATTCACCGACATCGCTGTACACGCGATAGTGAAAGTCGCGATAGCTGACGAAGACCGACGGTGCGATCGCCGTGCCGTAGGCCGGCAATGCCGCTGCGCCGCTGGTGCGCTGCTGGCGCAGACCGAGGCCGCCACCCAGCGTCAGACCCTGGCTGGCTGCACCGTCCGAGAACGTGCGTGAGACGCCGACGCTGGTATTGCGAAACGATTCCTCGAACTCGACATCTTCGCGCCGCACCGGGCGGGTCAGATAGCTGCCGCTGACGCTGAGTGCGTACGGCGATCCGAACGCAAACGGCGCGACATATCGCGCGGCATACGCGGTCTCCTTGCCGACGCCCTCGCGCTGCGTCTCCTCCTGCTCGATGTAGGCGCGCAAACTGTGATTGCGGCCACCGACGTTGCTCCACGCGAGTTGAGCGCCGTAGGTATAGCGGCCGTCGCTCTTCGCATCGAAGCGCGGCGTCGGCAGTAAGTAGTAACGCTCATCAAGCTTGAACAGGATGCGTACACCACCATCCACCGCCTGTTCCTCAACCTGCACCGAACGGAACAGGCCCAGATCCAGCAGCCCCTGGCGACTGCGCTCGATCAATGCAGGATCAGCCGGATCGCCCGGCTTGATCACCAGCTCACGCTGCAGCACCTGCGGCCGGGTCACGTCATTGCCGCTGTAGCTGATCTCGACAATCGGCAGAAATGCCGGCGCATCGGAGGCAGTTTCAATTTCTGCTGTCGCATCCACTTGCTGCGCCAGTGCCGGTTCTGCCATGCCGCTCAGCAACAGCGCAGCACTCACCAGCGCCGCTTTCAACGAATGCGCTCCAGATACACAAACTCATAGGCGTAGGCATGGCGTTCATCGGCACCGAACGATTGCCGTGCTACTTCACGCCACTGGCCGGCGTCGATTTCGGGAAAGTAGGTATCGCCCTGCACCACCGCATCGACGCGGGTCAGATGGATGCGATCAGCCAGCGCCAGCGTCTGCTCATACAACTGCGCGCCACCGATGACCATCAGTTCACCACTCGCATGCGCCGCAAGCGCGGCGTCGAGATCAGCGAAGACACGGGCACCGGGCGCGCTGAACTGCGCATCGCGTGTCAGCACCCAGTTCTCGCGATCCGGCAGTGGTCGTCCTAGAGATATCCAGGTCTTGCGCCCCATCAGCACGGTCTTGCCGACGGTGAGCTGCTTGAAGTGCTTCAGATCGTTGGGCAGGCGCCACGGCAGATCGCCATCACAGCCGATCAGGCGATTGCGATCCATGGCCACGATGAGGGAGAGCGACGACACGTCCGAGGAATACCCTTCAGTCCGGAAAACTCAGACCGCGACCGGCGCCTTGATATGCGCATGCGGGTCATAGCCGCTGATCGTGAAATCCTCGTAACGAAAGGCAAACAAATCCTTGACTTCCGGATTCAGCGTCATCGTCGGCAATGCGCGCGTGTCGCGCGACAGCTGCAGGCGTGCCTGCTCAAGATGATTCGTATACAGATGGCAATCGCCACCGGTCCAGATGAACTCACCGGGCTTCAGGCCGGTGACCTGCGCGACCATCAGCGTCAGCAGCGCATAGGACGCGATGTTGAACGGCACGCCGAGGAAAATATCTGCGCTGCGTTGGTACAGCTGGCACGACAGGTGCCCCTGCGCGACATAGAACTGAAAAAATGCGTGGCAAGGCATCAGTGCCATCTGATCCAGCTCGGCGACGTTCCAGGCCGAGACGATCAGGCGCCGTGAATCGGGACTGCCCTTGATCTGGTCGAGCACCAGCTGCATCTGGTCGATATGCCGGCCGTCCGGCGTTGGCCATGAGCGCCACTGCTTGCCGTAGACCGGACCGAGCTCACCGTTCTCGTCGGCCCATTCGTCCCAGATGCTGACGCCGTTTTCCTTCAGGTAGCGCGTATTGGTTTCGCCTTTCAGGAACCACAGCAGTTCATGGATGATCGACTTGGTGTGAACCTTCTTCGTTGTCAGCAGCGGAAAGCCGTCGAGCAGATTGAAGCGCATCTGGTGCCCGAACACCGACAGCGTGCCGGTACCGGTGCGATCGGACTTCTCGGCACCGTGCTCAAGCACGCGGTTCATCAGATCGAGATACTGGCGCATGATGCTTCTCCTAAACTTCGATCTTGAAGCCGAGGTTCACTTCGGACGCTGGATGCCCGCCGCGAATGCCCCAGTTGTCTTGCGGCACCTCGTTGAGGATGACACGCACATCCTGCGCCGGCACGCCCAGTTCGCCTAGGCTTTGCACGAGCGCCTGATAACACGCGCGCTTGGCATCAAGCGAGCGCCCTGCAAACAGGCTGATCTCGATCAATGTGAAGAATTCCGAACACTGTGGCATCACCGCGAAGTCTTCCGGTGCGAATTCCTGAAGACGCAGGCAACGGTCCCTGGCCGGAACCTTCAGCGTCTCGACCATGGCTTCATGCACGCTGTCGATCAGCTGCGCGCGCTGCGCTGCCGGCCAGTGACGACGCACCGAGATCAAAGTGCTCGGCATCAGCGCTTCCGGTATGCAAGCAAGATGAGAACCAGACCGCTGCCCCACACCGGCGCGCTCAGCACCATGCCCATCGTCAGCCACTGCGTGCCGAGCAGATAGCCGATGTGCGCATCGGGCAGACGTACGGTTTCGACCATCGTGCGGAACACGCCATAGCCGAGCAGGAACAGACCGGACACCGCCATACGTGGACGCGGCTTCTGCGCAAACCACCAGAGGATAACGAACAGCACCAGGCCTTCGAGCGTCGCTTCATAGAGCATCGACGGGTGTCGCGGCTGCGGACCGGCATGCGAAAACACCATGCCCCAGGGCAGTGTCGTCGGCGAACCCCAGAGTTCGCCATTGATGAAATTGCCGATGCGCCCCGTGAGCAGGCCGAGCGGAATCATCGGTGCAGCAAAGTCACCGACGTCAAAAGCCTTGAGCTGATGCGCACGCGCAAACCAGATGAAGGCAACGATGACGCCAATCAGGCCGCCATGGAAGGACATGCCGCCTTCCCAGATGCGCAGGATTGACAGCGGATCGGCGACAAAGCTGCTGAAGTTGTAGAACAGCGTGTAGCCGAGGCGGCCACCGACAATCACGCCGACGACGCCGTAGAACAGGAGGTCGGACACGCGCGTCTCGGGCCAGCGGATGTGCGGCATGCGCGCGCGCTTGACGCCGAACCACCAGAAGCCGAGGAAACCGAGCAGGTACATCAGGCCGTACCAGTGCACGGCCAAGGGCCCCAGACGCAGGGCAACCGGATCAATATCGGGATGGATCAGCATGGGCAGATTGTAGCGGTCTGCCGCTTGAAGTGTGAGGCATCAAACCGCATTAGGTTTCTCGATACACCGCGCTCACGCGCGGCACTCGAAATGAACGGTGACTTGGGGATTCAAGCAACAGCAAAACCCCGTTCGCATCGAGTGCCCGCAACAGCGGGTGTATCGAGATGCCGCACTCAGCCAGCCAATGCCCTGCACACAAACGCCTTGAGATAGCGCGTTTCCGGAATCGCCGGATGCACCGGGTGATCCGCGCCCTGCCCGCCCTGTTCGAGGATCTGCAGGCGCCGCCCGGTCGTGCGCGACTCGCGTAGCAGGATACGCTGCAGGTCGTCGGCTTCGAGATGATGCGAGCACGAGCAGGAAATCAGGATGCCATCGGTGCTGAGCAGATGCATCGCGGCACGATTGAGCGCGGCGTAGTGCTCGATGCCGTTGTCGAAGTCGCGGCGCTTCTTGATCAGCGCCGGCGGATCGACAATCACGACATCGAAGGTCCGGCCTTCGGCGCGCAGCGCCTTGAGGCCATCCAGCGCATCGGCGCGGATCGCTTCGATCTTCAGTGTGTTGAGTTCAGCGCTGGCCAGCGCAGCATCGAGCGCCGGCTGCGATGAATCGATGCAGGTGACGCTGGATGCGCCGTACTGCGCCGCGCGCTGGGCCCAGGCGCCGACGTAGCTGAACACGTCGAGCACACTGCGTCCGGACACGTAGCGCTGCAGGCGTGCGCGGTTGTCGCGCTGGTCGAAGAAGAAGCCGGTCTTCTGCCCGGCCTGCAGGTCGACCAGATAGCGCAGGCCGTCCTCGAGCACTTCGACCGGCGTCGGCACGGTGCCGATCACTTCGACGTACGAGCTCAGGCCTTCCAGTTCGCGTGCGCCGCTGTCATTGCGCAGCACAATGCCGGTCGGCTTGATCACTGCCTGCAGCGCCGCCAGGATCTGCGGCTTGAGCAGTTCCATCCCGGCAGTCGTGATCTGGACGACGCAGTAGTCGCCAAAGCGGTCGACGACGAGGCCCGGCAACCCGTCCGACTCGCCGAATACGAGACGGTAGTGCGGTTCGGAATACAGGCGTGTTCGCAGGTCCAGTGCGGCGTGCAGGCGCCGCTCGAACCAGGCCTGGTCGATCACCGCGCGGCCATCGCTGCTGAGCAGACGCACGGTCAGCAGTGTGCGTGGATTGACGTAACCGGTACCCAGCGGCTTGTCGCGACTGTCGGTGACACGGCACAGCGTGCCGGCTTCGATCGTGCGGAACTTGTCGTCGGTGTGGATTTCGTTCGAGTAGACCCACAGGTGCCCGGCACGCAGGCGGCGCTCTTCACGCGGTTTGAGCTTGAGGGTCAGCATCGTTCGTATCCTCGACGCCGGCTGGCGTCAAAATGGGGCGCGCACTATACGCGCCTCATCGCCGCCCCGTTGTCCGTCACTTGAAGTCGTAACGGAATTCCTGGTTGAAGCGCTCGCGGAACTGCTCGATCGTGAACTTGTGGTTCTGCGTGCCCGGGCGTTCGATGTTGTAGGCACCGAGCAGCGAACCGATGCGGCCGCTGGTTTCCCAGTCCATGCCGTTCATGCGCCCATGCAGCAGGCCGCCGCGGAAAGCATCGCCGCAGCCGGTCGGGTCGGTCAGCGCCGCGGCTTTCGCGCAGGGAATCTGCAGGACCTTGCCACCGGTGTGAATCGCCGAACCCTTGCCGCCGTGGGTCACGATCAGCGCCTCGACCCGGCTGGCGATGTCCTTCAGCGACCAACCGGTGCGATCGGTCAGCACCTCGAACTCGTAGTCGTTGACCGCGACATAGCTGGCCTGTTCGATGAACTTGCGCAGGTCGTCGCCGCCGAACATCGGCAGGCCCTGGCCGGGATCGAACAGGAACGGGATACCGGCTTCGGCGAACTGCGTCGCGTGCTGGATCATGCCGTCGCGACCGTCCGGCGACACCGTGCCGATCGTAATGCCTTTGGCCGGCACCGCCTGCACGTGCGCATGATTCATCGCACCGGGATGGAAGGCGGTGATCTGGTTGTCGTCGAGATCGGTCGTGATGTAGGCCTGCGCGGTGTAGGTCTGCGCGATCGGCTTGATGTACTGGCGCGAAATACCGTTCTTGTCGAGCCACTCGTTGTAGCGCTCGAAGTCTTCGCCGACCGTGCCCATCGCCAGCGGCTCGCCGCCGAGCAGCTTCATGTTGTAGGCGATGTTGCCGGCGGTGCCGCCAAACTCGCGGCGCAGCTGCGGCACGAGGAAGGCGACGTTCAGGATATGCACCTTGTCCGGCAGGATTTCATTCTTGAAATGACCAGGAAACACCATGATGGTGTCGAAGGCGAAGGAACCACAGATCAATGCGGACATGGTTGTTCTTTAGTTGAGTTGTTTAGCCGAAGAGAATCAGGCCCCAGACCACGGGAACCTGCAGCAGCGACAGATGGACCGCGGCGGAGCCGAGGTCCTTGGCACGACCGGACAATACGTGACGTTCGGTACCGATGCGATCGACGACGACTTCGACCGCGGTGTTCAGCAGCTCGACGAGCAGCACGCAAACCACGCTCATGACGAGGATCGCACGCTCGACACCGCTGTTGCCCAGCCAGATTGCCAGCGGCAACAGGATCAGCGCGAGCAGGAACTCTATGCGGAAAGCCTCCTCCTCGCGCAGCGCCCAGCCGAGGCCCCAGTACGAGACCTTGGTCGCGCGGATGATGCGCGGAATACCCTTGATGCCGTCAGCCATTGTCAGGCAGCCGGCTGCCAGCGCAGATCCAGCTGACGCGCGGCGCGCACGTCATCCAGGCGGCGGACCGGCATCGTGTGCGGTGCACCCTTCACGAAGGCGATGTCCTTCTTCGCTTCATCCCAGATAGCGATCATCGCGTCGACGAAGGCGTCCAGTGTCTCGCGATCTTCGGTCTCGGTCGGTTCGATCAGCAGACATTCCGGCACCGTCAACGGGAAGTAGATCGTCGGCGCATGGAAACCATAGTCGAGCAGTCGCTTGGCAACGTCAGTCGCGGTCAGCTCGATCTCCGCCTTCTGTTTCTTCAGCGTGATGATGAACTCGTGGCTGGCGCGACGGCGCGGGAACGCGAGGTCGAGGCCCTTCTCCTTCAGACGCGCAGCAAGATAGTTCGCATTGAGCGTCGCGAACTCACCGACGCGATGCATGCCCTCGCGACCGAGCATGCGTGCATAGATGTACGCACGCAGCAGCACACCGGCATTGCCCATCCAGGCCGAAAGGCGGCCGATCGACTGCGGAATGTCGCGCTCGTCGAGCCAGCGATAGGTCTTGCCGTCCGCTGCCTTGCCGACCACCGGGATCGGCATGAACGGCTTGAGACGTTCCGACAGGCCGACAGCACCCGCACCCGGACCACCGCCACCGTGCGGCGTCGAGAAGGTCTTGTGCAGGTTCATGTGGATAACGTCGAAGCCCATGTCGCCCGGACGCACCTTGCCGAGAATCGCGTTGAGGTTGGCGCCGTCGTAATACAGCAGGCCACCCGCTTCATGGACGATGCCGGCGATCTCCTTGATGCGCCGCTCGAACACGCCGAAGGTCGACGGATTGGTCAGCATGATGCCGGCGGTCTGCGGGCCGACCGCGGCGCGCAGCGCTTCAACGTCAACGTCGCCATCGGCATTGGTCGGAATCTCGCGCACCGCATAGCCGAGCATCGCCGCCGTTGCCGGATTGGTACCGTGCGCAGCGTCAGGTACGAGGATCTCGGTGCGCGCGGCGTCGTTGCGCGCCTTGTGATAGGCCTTGATCATCGCGACGCCGGCGAACTCGCCCTGTGCACCCGCCATCGGCGTCAGCGAAACCGCCGCCATACCGGTGACGTCCTGCAGAATCTCCTGCAGGTCGTACATGCAGGCCATGAAGCCCTGCGAATGCGAGTCCGGTGCGAGCGGGTGGCGCGCAAGAAACTCCGGCAGCATCGCCAGGCGGTTACAGGCGCGCGGGTTGTACTTCATCGTGCACGAACCCAGTGGATAGAAATGGGTGTCGATCGAGAAGTTCAGCTGCGACAGGCGTGTGAAGTGACGCACCGCCTGCATTTCCGAAACCTCCGGCAGCAGCGGCTTGTCCTTGCGGCGCAGATTTTCCGGAATGCCGGAAACGTCGACACCACAACCTGGATTCTGCGCATAGGCGACGCGGCCCGGACGCGATACTTCGAATATCAGTTTTTCAGTCATAGGGATTGCAGAAAATAGGGGGTTCCGCTCAGCGCGGATCACGATTCCTGAGTAGCAGATTCAGAATCAGCCCGACGGCGGTGAGGATCGCAACGACCGCCAGTATCAGCGGCAACTGATCGAACAGCACTTCGCGCGAAATCAAACCCGCTACGAACGCGATGCCCAGACCTGCGAGAAGCAAGACTAGAAGGATGGCTGCTGCCTTGAGTACGCTCGTCATTGCCGGGCTCCGGGTCGATCAGGCCAGTGCCTTGAGCGCGGCGTCGTAGTTCGGTTCGTTGGCGATTTCACCGACGAGTTCCGAATGAATGACCTTGTCGTTTTCGTCGAGCACGACAACCGCACGTGCAGTCAGCCCGGCGAGCGGGCCATTCTCGATGCGCAGGCCGTAGTCCTGCGCAAACGAGTGACCCCGCATCAGCGACAGCATGACCACGTTCTTGAGTCCTTCGGCGCCACAGAAGCGCGCCTGAGCGAACGGCAGGTCGGCGGAGATGCACAGCACGACCGTGTTGGCGACGGCAGAAGCTCGCGTATTGAACTGGCGCACCGACGTTGCGCAGGTCGGCGTGTCGATCGACGGGAAGATGTTCAGCACCTTGCGCTTGCCGGCAAAGTCATGCAGGGCGACGTCCTTCAGATCGCCGGCAACGAGCCGGAAACCCGGAACATCGTCACCGATCTTCGGCAGCTCGCCGCTGGTCTGGATCGGATTGCCGCGCAGGGTGATGTTTGCCATTGCTGAACTCCGTTAGGAAGCAGAAAGGATGTCCGCCAGCGCCGTCTTGTAAGCGGCGATGTTGGACGAGGTTTTGGTTTCGGTGGCGCATACCAGCAGGGCGTCGCCAAGCTCCGGAAAGTGCCGCGACAGATCGAAGCCGCCGAAGATGTTGCGCTGCGCGAGCGCCTCGAGCACCGGGGCCACCGTGCGCGGCAGGCGGATCACGACTTCGTGGAAGCGCGCGCCGCTGAAGATCACTTCAACGCCTTTGACCGATGCGAGCTGCGTCTGCAGTTCACGCGTATTCGCCATGCAGGCCGAGGCGACCTGCGCCAGACCTTCCGGACCGAGCAGCGACATGTGGATCGTTGCCGCCGTCACGAGCAGCCCCTGATTGGTACAGATGTTCGACTTCGCCTTGGCGCGCCGGATGTGCTGCTCGCGCGCCTGCAGGGTCAGCGCAAAGCCCGGCTTGCCGTCAAGGTCGACCGTGCGGCCGACGATTCGACCCGGCATTTCACGTACGAAAACCATCTTGGTCGTCAGGAAGCCGAAGTACGGTCCACCGGAAGACAGCGGCGCGCCAAGCGGCTGGCCGTCGCCGCAGACGATGTCCGCGCCGGTCTGTCCCCAAGCCCCAGGAGGTTTCAGCAGCGCCAGCGACACCGGATTGACGACGGCAACGACTAGCGCGCCCTGCGCGTGCGCCCAGTCGGTGATCGCATCGACGTCCTCGAGCTGGCCGAAGAAGTTCGGCTGCTGGATGACGACGGCGGTCGGCGCGCTGCCTTCGTGCTTCTTCAACGCATCGACCAGCATCGTGCCGTTCTTCGGATCGTATTCCACCGCATCAAGAACGATGCCCTGCGACGGTGTCGTGTTGTTGACGACGTCGACATAGAACGGATGCACCGCGCGCGGCATCAACACACGGCCACCGGTGTTCTTCTTGTTCGCACGCACCGCCATCAGCAACGCCTCACCCAGAGCCGATGCGCCGTCGTACATCGAGCAGTTGCTGACCTCCATGCCGGTCAGGCCGCAGATCATCGTCTGGTACTCGTAGAGCAGCTGCAGCGTGCCCTGGCTCGCCTCGGCCTGATACGGCGTGTAGGCGGAATAGAACTCACCGCGCGTGGTGATCTCCCACACTGCGGCCGGGATGTGATGTTCGTAGGCACCGGCGCCGATGAAGTTCAGCGCGAGACCATCCTCCTTGGCGCGCGCCAACATCATCTGCGAGACCTGCATCTCCGGCAAACCAACCGGTACCTTGCTCAGCGGGCCGCAACGCAACGCTGCCGGAATCTCGTCGAACAAGGCGTCGATGGTCGGCGCGCCGATCGCCGCGAGCATGTCTTTGATGTCGGCTTGGGTATGGGGAACGAATGGCATGGCTTCTTGTACTTGAGACCTGTATCGGGAGGCGTCTGTGCTGCGTTCAGTGCCGAACGCAATTACAGCGTCTTGAGGAACCCTTCATAACCGGCGGCATCGAGCAGCTTGTCGATCGCTGCAGTGTCGGCCGGCTTCATCTTCCACATCCAGCCTGCGCCGTACGGATCGCTGTTCAGAATCTCCGGGCTGCTGCCCAGCGCTTCGTTGACTGCAGTGACGGTGCCGGCGATCGGCGCATAGACGTCGGACGCGGCCTTGACCGACTCCACGACCGCACAGGATTCGTTGACGGCGAGCACGCGGCCCACCGCCGGCACATCGACAAACACCAGATCACCGAGCGCGGCCTGCGCATGATCAGTGATGCCGACGGTGACGGTACCGTCGGCTTCGCGACGCAGCCATTCGTGGGACTTCTCGTACTTCATCTCGGCAGGGACGTTGCTCATCGGTGTTGCTCCACTTTGAATGGGTAATGAAAAGGCGTTCAGATCAGAATTTTGTTGTTGCGGACGAACGGCATCTTGACCACGCGCGCGGCGACCCACTGGCCGCGAATCTCGACCTCGCAGGCGCCTTCGGCGTTCGAGGCGACGCGCGCCATCGCGATCGACTGCTTCATCGTCGGTGCGAAACCACCGCTGGTCGTGATGCCAGTCGCGCCGTTGGCGAAGCGCACATTCATGTGCAAGCGCATGATGCCGCGCCCTTCGAGCAGGATGCCGACCAGCTTCTCTGGCGAACGCCCGCGCAGCGCCTCGATCGCAGTGCGGCCGACGAAAGATCGGTCGAGCGGCTCCCAGGCCACGGTCCAGCCCAGGCCGGACGCCAGCGGCTGGGTCGTCTCGTCCATGTCCTGGCCATACAGATTCATGCCGGCTTCGAGACGCAGCGTGTCGCGCGCACCGAGACCGCAGGGCTTCACGCCGGAGGCGAGCAGCGCGCGCCACAGCGGCACCAGCTGCGCATGCGGCAGGATCAGCTCATAGCCGTCTTCACCGGTGTAGCCGGTACGCGCAACCAACCAGTCGCCGACCTGGGCAGCCTGGAAGGTCGACAGGCCCGAGGATGGGCTGCGCAGCTCCGCCGGCAGCAACGGCTCGACCTTTGCCCGTGCATTCGGCCCTTGCACGGCCAGAATGCCGAGATCGCTGCGGTGAGTGACGCTGACGCCAAACGCCGCTGCCTGGGCCTTGATCCAGACCAGATCCTTGTCGGTCGTGCCGGCGTTGACGACGAGGCGGAACTCGTCTTCTGCCAGATAGTAGGCAATCAGGTCGTCGATGACGCCGCCGTCCTCGCGCAGCATGCATGAGTACATCGCCTTGCCGACGCGCACGCCGCCGTTCTGGCTGGGTGCCGGCAGGCGCGCAACATCATTGGCCAGCAGATGACGAAGGAAATCGCGGACCCGCGCGCCGCGCAGGTCGACTGCCGACATGTGGGCAACGTCGAACATGCCGGCGTCCTGGCGGACCGCATGATGCTCGTCGAGTTGGGAGGCGTACTGGATCGGCATGTCCCAGCCGGCGAAATCCACCAGGCGGGCGCCGGCCGATACATGCTCGGGGTGCAGTGCAGTCTGTTTCAGTGTCACGAGCAAGAACTCCTGCGACGACGGGCGCGCCACATCGGTCGATGGGCACGGGCGGAAACCATGGCCTTGAATCCGGCAGGGGCCGGCACGGCTCCCGCTGATTCCTTACCCGCCCCTCTGTCCTGTGACCTGAAAGTTCGGAGGTGACGTATCACCCCTGCCTCTTCGGTGGCCCGCACGAGGTGCGAGCGCTCTCCAGAGTATCTGCTGCCCCATCACGCTCCATTGGCCTGAGCGATTCCGGGCGGTTTGCGCCTTCGGCGCCGCCCCGGAAATGAATCGGGGCGGACTCTCGCGTGATGAAGTTGGCACTTTAAACGTCCGCGGCGGCCATGGCGAGCCCCCCGGAACAGCAATGCGATCTGAATCACCCCGGGAATGACTTAAAGGCATTCCACGGTGGCGACGCTAGGCTATAGTGAGTATTGACAAAAGCAACGAGCGCGTCCTATGCCGTCAGCCACGATTTCACCGCCTCCCATGAGCGATCTTCGCAAGCTTGCAGGCACCCTGATGCTGGTTGCAGGCGGTGTTGCCGTCCCGATGGGATCGGGCATCGCGCAGGTCACCTCACCCAAGCAGATCGTCGATCCGCTCAAGCCCAGCGAAGCGCCGCCAGCCCCATCCGCGCCGGCCGACGTCATCGTCGCCCCCAAGCTGCCGCGCGCCTCGGGTGACACAGCGGAGAGCACGAAGATCACCGTGCAGCGCATCGAGTTCAGCGGCAACACGCTGTTCACGACCGCCGAGTTGCAGACGGCCGTGGCGAGCTATCTCAACCGCGCGATTTCGCTCGTCGATATCTATTCCGCCGCCGACGCGGTGGCCGATCTCTACATCGGGAAAGGCTATGCGCTTGCGACGGTGAATGTGCCGCCGCAGCGGGTCACCGACGGTTCGATTCTCCTGCAGATCTCAGAAGGCCGCGTCGCCAACGTCAATGTCGCCGGCAACAAGCGCTACTCCGCCGATCACGTGCTGACCTATCTCGATCAGTTCCAGCCCGGCAAGATCTACCAGTCCGGCGATCTGCAATCCGGCCTGCGCACCCTCAACAGCCTGCCGGGCCTCAGCGCGAAGGCCGGCATCAAGCCGGGCGCTGATCCGGAAACCAGCGATGTCACGATCGAGTTGACCGAAGACCCGTTTCAGGGCGGCCTGTTCTTCGACAACTACGGACGCAAGAGCGTCGGCGAATACCGCACTACGGCGGTCGCCACTTTCAACAATCCCCTGTACATCGAAGATCAGCTGCAACTGGTCGGACTGGTTTCGGACAACAGCCTGGCGCGATTCGGCTCGGTGACCTATTCGCGGCCGATCAATTTCAGCGGGACGCGTCTGCGCATGAACTACGCACATGCGGAGTTCGAGGTCGACGACCTGCCCGTCGATGGTCGCAGCCGCAGCGGCGAGCTGATACTGGAACAGGCCCTGCTGCGTGACGCCAAGCAGTCACTGACGGGAACTTTTGGCGCCACCCGCTCGCTGTCGAACGCCGATTTCACCGGTCTGGTCTTCAATCAGACCTCCATCACACTCTTCCGCCTGGGCCTTGCCTACACTCGGAGCTACGACAATTCGTCGGTGACGCAGGTTTCGACGTCGCTGAGTTCCAACTTCCGGTCGAACACACCCGGCGAAGCGGCACTTGGCACGGACAGTGGAGACCAGCGTCTGAAGTGGGAAATGGACGTGCAACACCTGCTGCAACTGAGCCGTGCTTTCCAGCTGTACATGCGAGTGAACGGCGCATGGTCACCGGACCCGTTGGTGAATACCGAAAAGTATTCGCTGGGCGGCCCGGGCAGCGCACGCGCCTTCCCCGGTGCCGAACTGCGCGGTGATTCCGGCTACTTCGGCAGCGTCGCACTGCGACACACGATGCCGCTGGGTCCGACCACTTTGCGCAGCCGCATCTTTGCCGACTCCGGGCGCGTGTTCTCGGAAGAAGAGCCGGACGCCGGCTCATTGTCTGACGTCGGGCTGGGCGTTGATATCGTCGTCCAGCCCATGACCTTCTCCGTCGACTGGGCCTATCCGCTCGGCCACCGGGAAGTCAGCGACGACCGGGAATCCGGCCGCGCGTTCGGTTCGCTCTCTGCCAGCTTCTGAGGACACTTCCATGTCCAAAAAACAGCTCATTCCCCAACTCACTCCGATCGCCCGCGTTCTGCGCACAGCGGCCACTGTCCTGACCGGCAGCGCGATGGTCTGGCCGATGGTGGTTCCGGCCAACCCCACGGGCGGTCAGGTCGTCAACGGCCAGGCGCAGATCACCAATCCCGCTGCCGGCGGCCTCGTGATCAACCAGCAGTCCAACGCCGCGATCATCAACTGGCAAAGCTTCTCGGTCGGCGACGGTGAGTACGTGGTGTTCAACCAGCCCTCCGTCTCCGCCGCCACGCTGAACCGCGTCGTCGGCAATCTGCCCTCGGAAATTCTCGGCAACCTGACCGCGAATGGCCGGGTCTTCGTGATCAACTCGAACGGCGTGATGTTCGGCGCCAACAGCCGCGTTGATGTCGGTGCGCTGATCACCAGCACCGGCAACATCAGCAACGAAGACTTCCTGTCCGGCGATCTGAAGTTCTCCGGCAACAGCACCGCCAGCATCGTCAACCGCGGCCAGATCAGCGCCGCCAACGGTGGCTTTGTCGTGCTGAGCGCTGACAAGGTCACGAACAGCGGCACCATCAGCGCGCCGAACGGCGATGTCCTGCTCGCCGCCGGCAGCCAGCTGTCGCTGCAGCTCGACCCGGAAGGCCTGATCTCGTACTCGGTCGATGCCGCCGCCGCATCCGCGACAGCAGGCGTCGAGAACTTCGGCGACATCATCGCCAACGGCGGTTCGGTCGTGATGGCCGCCAACCTCGCCCGCGGCCTGATCGGCACCGCGATCAACAATACCGGCCGCATCTCCGCGCGCGGCATCGAACAGCGCGGTGGCGACATCTATCTTGTCGCTGAAGGCGGCAACGTCGAGCAGCGCGGTATGCTCGATGCCTCGAGCGTCGCGGGCGACGGCGGGCGCATCAGCATCCGCTCCGACCAGAGCGTCGCGCTGAGAGCGGGCTCGGTCACCAACGCCTCCGGTGCCAATGGCGGCGAAGCGACCGCAGTGGCTGCAGACACCTTGTTCTACGAGACCGGCGCCGAAATGACGGTCGCCGATCGCGGCAACGGCGAAGGCGGCTTTGCCGAACTTTCGGGACGCGATGTCTATATCCGCGACGTCGTCGCTCTCGGTCAGGACGGCACCCTGCTGATCGACCCGCTGGACTTCCTCGTCGCGAACTACGGGGGAAATCTGGAATACGGGACGCTCGAATCCCAGCTGGAGAGCATGACACCCGGCGCGAACGTCGTGATCGCCGGCCAGAATTCGGTGACTTTCGAGAATCTCACTGGATCGACGTTCGACGCCACGACTGGGCTGCCTGGATACGGTGGAAGTCTCACGGTCACAACCGGCACCTGTACCGAAGGCGCAGGGCTCTGCACCGGTACGCCAGTCCGGCCGGCCGGCATCTACTTCGATGGTGCCGACGACAACTTCCTGATTCAGGGTGATATCACGCTCGATGCTTTGGGAACTGCTGGCGGTGTCATCACTTCGCTTGCCACCCTCACCAGCTTCAATGGCGGTGTTACCGCATTTGCTCCCGGGCAGATCACGCTCACGGACGTCGCGGCAAACGGCGCGACATCCAGCATCACCCTCAGCAGCGGTGCCGGCATCGAGACCGGGGCCCTCAGCGCTGTGGACGATATCGTCGTCACGGCCGGTGCCGGCATCACGACCGGCACGATCTCGTCCGTCGACGATCTCCGCCTAACAGCGAATGGCGGTGGCGTCACGACCGAGATCAACCTGGACGGCGGCTCTCTCAATTCGGCGGAGATCATCGCCAACGGCGGCGACGCGATCATCAATGGCGACAACATTTCCGCTTTCGGCGCGTTCACGGTCAACGCCAGCGGAGACGTCGGCCTGGCCAGCGCAATTTACAACCCCAGCGACTCGGACGGCACGGTATCGGCCGAATCGATCGAGGTCACGGGCGGTGGCGACAGCGTCGAAACCGGTAATCTCGAGGCGGGCAACGCCATTACGGTCAACGCCAGTGGCGGCACGCTGGGCGTCAGTTCAGCATCGATTACCGGTAGCGGTGGCGATCGCACGATTACGCTGAGCGCGGCCAACGATCTTGTAGTCGGCGATATCGACTCCGACTTCTATGGCGGTACGGTGGCCGCCGTAATCACTTCCGAAACCGGCGACGTCCAGATCTCTGATATCAGGCTCGGCGCCAGCGCAGGTGAGGAAACCCGGATCCAGATTTCCGCTGGCGGCGGAGTTGCTGCGACAGACAATGACGGATCCAACAGGCTCATCCAGGCCGGCGCGATTGACGTCGTTGCCGACACGATCTTCCTCTACTACGCGGACCTGGCCATCGGAAGCGGGGAGGCGATCAACGGTGCCGATATCCCCTTTGTGACACTCGATCCCACACCGAGCACGGGATCACCCGTCGTGCAACCGATTACGCCGATTCCGGGTATTACGCCTGCTGGCGACGATCAGGTCCCTTCGAAACCCAATGCCAGCTTTATCGCCAGCAACACGAGTACCCCTGTAGTTCTTGGCGGCGTAGACATCAACGGCGGCTATCTGTTCATCCGCGCTGCGGGCGCATACGTCGAGTCATTCGAGAGCTCGATCGATCTGTATAACTTCCGACCGGTCAACAACAACGATCAACTCAATTTCTATTCCGCCACCGGCGGTGCGCTTGAAACGGGGGTCGGGACTTATCTGCTCGGCGGCACCGGGTATACCGGCACCATCGACTTCCAGCTGCCGATCGTCACCTGCCCGAGTGCGTGCGATCTCATCAGTCAGGACAAGGACCTGGGCGACGCGAACTACGTTCTGTATACCACTGGCAATATCGTCAATGCCCAAGGTGCGGTAGTGACATCGCAGGGCGGGTTCGCTACGCCAGCAGATGGTCTGCAGTCAACGACCGGACAGACCATCATTCTGAAGCGCACGGCTCCGACGCCGCCGCCTACCGCGACCCCGGTCCCAACGCCGGTGCCCACACCGGTCCCGACGCCGGTGCCAACCCCCGTCCCGACGCCTGTGCCGACACCGGTCCCGACACCTGTGCCCACACCGGTCCCGACGCCTGTGCCCACACCGGTCCCGACGCCTGTGCCGACGCCTGTGCCAACCCCCGTCCCGACGCCTGTGCCGACACCAGTGCCGACCCCCGTCCCGACGCCTGTGCCGACACCGACGCCGACACAGATGGTCGACATGACCGAGATCATGACCGCACTGGCGGAAGCACCGAAGACCGACGATCCGTTCCTCAAGCCGACGCCGTCACCGAAACCCGGGCAAGGCGAGATCCAGCGCAGGGATACGTCGTACCAGATCGGCGAATTCTCCTGCGACGCGACCGGAGTGCAGTGACATGACCCGTTCAATCAGAAAGGTCGCTGCGGTTGCGTCGATGCTTGCGGCATTGCTCGCCGGAGGTGTACATGCCGCCGAGCGGCCTGCGGCTGCAACCATCATGCTGCTCGCCGGCCAGGCCAACGCGTCGGACTCGCAGACGATGGCGATGCGTGTACTCGCCAAGGGTGACACGCTGTATCCGGGCGAAGTCATTTCCTCGGGCGCGAACACCTACGTCAACCTGCGCTTCAACGACGGCGGCTTCATCCTGCTGCGTCCGAATACGCGCTTTGTCATTGAGGAATTCGCAGCCGATGCGGAAACCCTGGCCGCTGCCGCTGCACCCAAGGAAGAACCGGCTCCCGCAAAAGCTGCGGCTACTGCCGCGCCGTTGCGGCCGATTCCCAATGCCCGGACCCCGTCGGAACCGACCGCGCAGCGCGCCTTCTTCCGTCTGCTCAAGGGCGGCTTCCGTGCAGTCTCCGGGCTGATCGGCAAAGCCGACCAGGCCGAGTACCGCGTCAACACGCCGGTCGCCACGATCGGCATCCGCGGCACCGACTACTGGGTCGTTCTCTGTGATGAAGCCTGCGCTGCAGACAAGTCGCTGAAGGAGGGCCTGCCCGAAGGTGCGTCCGGCCTCAATGGCGTCATCATGGGCGTGATCTCCGGCGGCATCTTCACGACCAACGGTGCCGGCGTCAGTGTCGGCGTCAACGTCACCCAGTTCCTGATCACCCTGCCCGACGGCACCCAGATCTTCCTGCCGGTCGCACCGGAGTTCCTGCGCCTGGATCCGATTCCGGATCCGACGACGATCTGCGACAAGGACGCCTGAAACGACCCGCGACGATTGATCGGCCGCAGACAAACCATCGTTTGTCTGCAGCTGTTTCTTGTGCCTGTTGAAGACTGGCAGGATGCGCGCATGACATTCGACCCCGCCGAGCCGTGGCCCGAATCGCACTGACCTGGGAACTCGGCGTCGGTTCGGGCTACGTTGCGACGATGGCGGCGATCGCGCGCGCCGCGCGTGCGCAAGGACATGAATGCATATTCATGGTGCGCGACCTCGCCGTAGCGGCGCCCCATCTCGGTCCCGATCTCGGCGACCTGGTACAGGCACCGATCGGCGCCACGCCGCCACACCAGCAGGTCAAGGTGCAGACCAGCTACGCCAGCCTGCTGCATAACTGCGGTTTCGCATCGAGTACCGTACTGCGCGCTCGCCTGCGCAGCTGGCAAGCGCTGTATTCGCGCTTTGCCGTCGATTGCGTTATGAGCCGCCATAGCCCAACGGCCGTTCTGGCAGCGCGGCTGATGCAACTGCCGCTGCTGCGCTATGGCCAAGGCTTCTCCGAGCCTCCCGAACAATCACCGTGGCCATCGTTCAGACCCGATCTGCAGATTCCGGAATCTGCGCTGTTGCAAAACGAGGACCACCTGCTCGGGGTCATGAACCAGGCCATCGGTGAACTCGGTGGAAAAACGTTGTCAGCACCTGCGAATCTGGTCCGCGGCACGCCACTCGCATTGCTGACCTACCCGGAACTCGATCGTTATCCGCGTCCTGCGGGCACGCGCTACCTCGGCATGCCGGAAATCAGCTATGGCGCAGAGCCTGAATGGCCTGCGGGCAATGGGCCGCGACTGTTTGTGTCGCTCCATTCGGTCAGGCAGCTCGACCAGTGGCTTCCGCTGCTCAACCCACTCAAAGCCCGCTGCCTGGTGCGTCTGTTCCATGGTTCGGCCAGCGGCCTATCGAAGGCCGAGCACATCCGCATCTTTGATGATCCGCCCATCAACTTTGACCGCGCTGCCGAAACCGCCGATGCGATCCTCTGCTATGGCTCACACAATCTGGCCAATGTCGGTCTACTCAAGGGCAAGCCGATCGGCGTCATCGCAAACACGCCCGATCAACTGATGATGGGTGTCACTGTGCAAAAACTCGGCATGGGTCTGTTGATGTCGACAAATCCCGACGCCGGTACACCGGCCATGATCGAACGCCTGCTCACCGATGCGAGCTTGCGCCAGACCACAATGGCCTTTGCTGAACGCTATGCGAACTGGAACCGCGACACGATTCCGCAGCGCCTGCTGGATGCGGCGCTGGCAGCGCAACCGTCAGGATTCTGAAAACCACGTTGCACCCGCACCTCGCGTGCAACTCACAGTCCGCAGGCTGCACGCACCAGCGCCTGACGCAGCGGCGCAGCGGCATTCACCGCACTCACACCTCGCTGGCGCAACCAGCGTGCTGCCGGTTGCTGCGCACGATAGAGGCGATACAGGCCGTCGGTGACTGCAATCATCTCCGACGCCGCGGCGCGGCGCGTGCGCTGATATTTCTCGAGCACTCGCAGCGCACCGGGATCGCGACCGGCGCGCTGTGCCTGCTCGAGGGTATCGAGCATTGCGGCGACATCGCCGAAGCCGAGGTTCATGCCCTGGCCGGCGAGCGGGTGAATCACATGCGCAGCATCTCCCATCAGCGCGAAGCGCGGCTGCACATAAGTCTCGGCATGCTGCAGCGTCAACGGAAACGTCAGGCGCGGCGTTGTTGATTCAATGCGCCCCAGTACCTGCTGGCTCACTGCGGTCAACGCCGCGCAGAACGACATGTCGTCGAGTTGCAGCAAGGCTTCGGCTTCGGTCGTCGACCAGACAATCGAACTGCGACCATCGGCCAGCGGCAGAAACGCCAGCGGTCCGGTCTCGACGAAACGCTGGTACGCGACGCCACGGTGCGGACGCTCGGTCTGCACGTGACAGACGACCGCAGTCTGGTCATAGGCGTGACGCATAACATCAATTCCACGCGCAACGCGCAACGGCGAATGCGCGCTGTCGGCGGCAATCACCAGCATCGCGCGCAGCGAGCCGCCGCCGTCGAACTCGAGGGTCGCGCTGGTCTCGTTGCTGACACAGCTGCGTACATTCACCCCTTCGCGCAACACGCCGGCCGGCAGCGCATTCCACAGACGCTGCTGCATTACGCGGTTCTCAACGATGTAGCCGAGCAGATCGGTGCGCGCGTCGGCCGCATCGAAGTGTAATCCCTGATCGATGTCGTCTTCCCAGACCCGCATCGCGGTATACGGTGAGACCCGCTCGGACTCAATGCCACGCCAAAGGCCCAGAGATTCGAGCAGGCGCACGCTGGCCGGTGACACCGCGTAAACGCGCGAGTCATAGTCTTCAAGCGAAAGCGGTGGTGCCTTACGTTCGAGCAAACGTACGCGCAGGCCGAGTCGATGCAGCCCCAGCGCCGCAGCGGCGCCCACCAAGCCAGCACCGACGACAGCGACGTCGCAATCCACTGCCGTGTTGCCCGCGGTACTCATGGGGGCTTGCGCGCCGAGGCAGGCGACTGCCCGCCGAAGCCAAGGTTCTGCCACATCACGGCTTCGCGCAACGGCGGTGCAAGATCGATCGCGAGCAGGCCCAGATGACGCAGCCCGCGCAGGCCGGGAATGCGATTCGAGAACACCTGGACGATGCCATCGGTGAAGCGCGAGACCGCGCGACGATCCTGCTCGCGGCGCTTGCAGTAACCGAGCAGCAGATCATCGTCGCCCGGATCGATACTTTCGCGGTCGGCTTCAACGAGCACTTCCGCCAAGGTCGCCGCGTCACGTAGACCGAGATTGAACCCCTGCGCGGCAACCGGATGCAGTGATTGCGCGGCATTGCCGACGAACACCATGCGCGGCGCCATCAGCTGCTCGCTGACGACCTGATGCAGCGGATGCGCAACCCGCCGTCCGAGTGCAGTGAACTGTCCCAGGCGCTCGCCAAATGCCTGATGTGCCTGCGCCAGAAACTCGGCGTCCGACCACTGAAGGCGCTGCTCGACCTGATCCGTCGGAATCGTCCAGATCAGTGAGCAGACATTCTCCGAGGCTTCCCAGGGCTTGGGCAGCACCGCAATCGGGCCTTCGGCCGTGAAGCGCTCGTAGGCGCAACCGCCATGCGTGCGGCTGGTGCGCACAGCGGTGACGATGGCGGACTGCTGATAGTCGCGGTGCGCGGCATCGATGCCGGCGCCGACGCGCAGCGGCGAGTGCATGCCGTCGGCGGCGACGACGAGGCGCGCGCGCAGCACGCGGCCATCGTCGAGGAAAATCTCCGCATCGTCGGCGCCGGTATCGACGCGTGTAACTTTCGCCGGCGAAATGATCTGCGCACGACGCGTCTGCGCGAGCTTCTGCCACAGCGCCTCGCCGAGGCGGCGCATCGGCACGTTGAAGCCGAGCGCCTCGACCTTGGCATCAGCAGCGCTGAAGCGCGCAACACCGAAGCGCCTCTGCTCGGAGATATGCGTACTGGTGATCGGCGCAGCGGCGCGCAGCAGCGATGACCAGACGCCGAGGCTTTCGAGAATGCGCTGGCTCGCCAGATTGATCGCGATGCAGCGTTCGTCCCAACTCGCATCGCCACCCGGCGGCGATGCGGATTCGATCAGCGCGACGCTCAGCTTGCTGCCCGCCAATCCGAGGGCAACGCTGGCACCGACCAGACCGCCACCAACGATGACGACATCGAAGTTCAGCTGATCAGCATCGGCGCTCATGCGGCCATCAGCTTCTCAATCTCGCTGACCGCCTTGGGCACACCAGACGTCAGCACGTCCGGGCCGCGCTTGCCGATGACGACATCGTCCTCGATGCGGATGCCGATGCCCCAGTATTTTTCCGCCACGCCCTTGGTACCCGGCGCGATATACAGGCCCGGCTCGACCGTCATGATCATGCCGGTCTCGAACGGCCGCGGCTTGCCGGCGATCTTGTAGCTGCCGACATCGTGCACATCCATGCCGAGCCAGTGCCCGGTGCCATGCATGTAGAACTGGCGATGGCGGCCTTCTGCAATCAGGTCCGCCGGCCTGCCTTTGAGCAGGCCGAGCTCGACCATGCCTTCGGTCAGCACGCGCGTCGCCACCTCATGCGGACGCGACGAAGGATTGCCTGGCTTGAGTTCCTTGATCGCGCGGACATTGGCTTCGAGCACGACTTCGTAGACCGCCTGCTGCGCCTTGGAAAACTTGCCGTTGACCGGGAAGGTGCGCGTGATGTCGGCGGTATAGCCCTGCAGCTCGCCACCGGCGTCGATCAGCAGCAGATCGCCGTCGCGCAGCTCGGCGTTGTTTTCGGTGTAATGCAGGATGCAGGCGTTGTCGCCACCGCCGACGATGGAGCCGTAGCCGCATTCCATGTCGTGCCGCGCGAAGTGGTGATGCAGTTCCGCCGCGATCTGCCATTCGTACAGGCCCGGCTTGGCGGCGCGCATCGCCTTGCAGTGCGCCTCGGCACTGATCTGGCAGGCTGTCGCCATCAACTCAAGTTCGGACTTGGCCTTGATCAGGCGCATCTCGTGCAGCGTTGCCTCCAGCGCGATGAAATCGACCGGCGCCGCCGCACCACGCCGTGCGACTGCGCGGATCTCGCGCACGCAGGTAGTGACGCGCTTGTCCCAGGCTTCGCGCTCGCCGAGCGTGTAATGCAGATGCTGGCGACCCTGCAGCAGCTTCGGCAGCTGCGTATCGATGTCGTCCAGGGTGTATGCCTGATCGGCGCCGAAGTGCTTGACCGCACCCTGCGGGCCGGCACGGCGACCGTCCCAGATCTCGCGCTCGGGATCGCGGCGACGCACGAACAGGATGAACTCGGCACGCTTGCCGCCGACCTTGCGACCCGGCGCGAACACGGCGAGCGCGTCCGGTTCCGGGAAGCCGGTCAGATAGGCAAAGTCACTGTCCTGGCGGAACTTGTAATGCGTGTCGCGCGCGCGCACGACCTCGTGTGAAGCCGGCACGATTGCGATGCCGTCCTTGCCGATCCGCTTCATCAGCTCGGCGCGGCGCGCGGCGTATTCCCTGGCGGCAGTCAGTTCTTTCATGGCTGGGCTCAATGCAAGTGCTGCGAATCGGAAGGATCCAGCGTCGGGCGCGGATGCAGTTCCATGAAGACGAGCTGCGCCCCCACACGAACGTACTCGACCAGCTCGGTATAGGCGCTTTCTTCCATGTTGGCATCGGCTTCGTCGCCGACGCTGGCATGGGTCAGCTCGGTGAAGTCCCGGATGACTTCCTTGAGCTCATCCGAGCTGCGATCGAAATTCAGGCCAGGGCGGCTGGCGAGGCCGTACAGAAAGCCTTCGCACCATGCCACCAGCGCGGCGACACGCGGCACCAGCGCGACCTCGTCGTCGGGCAGCAGCGGTGCAAAGCTCATGTCGTCATCGGCCAACGCATCGAGGGTCTGGTCGCGCAGGGATTCCAGCGCCGCGCGCACAGCCGGGTTCGAGGCCGGCGCCGACGTGGCCGGCTCGATGACCTTGAGGGCATCAATCGCCGGTGCCGGGCTCACGCACAGCGCGCCGCACAGGGCGCCGTGGTATTCGGCCGCCTCGTCGATGTATCCAATCTGCTGCAGCAGCCCGTTGAGGGCTTCGTAATCCAGGGCTTCGCTCATGGCGCAATTATAGGCTGAGCGCGATGCCGGTCTTATCCCGGAAACTCCCCAGACGGGCGAACCGGAACCTCTATAATCCGCCCATGAGCTCCCTCGACTTTGCCCAGAACTTCGTGACCGTCCTGCGCGGTTGTGCGCCTTACGTGCACGCCCACAACGGCCGTGTGTTCGTGATCGCCTTTGGTGGCGAGGCAGCCGAGCGGGCAGATTTTGACCAGCTGATCTACGACATCGCCCTGCTCCACAGCCTGGGCGCGAAGCTTGTGCTGGTCCACGGCGTGCGCCCGCAGATCGATCAGCGCC
>JALYJV010000244.1 GCA_030775105.1 Pseudomonadota bacterium
CAGGCGATACTCTAGCTTGCGCAGGCGATACAGGACGATCTGCGTCAGCAGTCGGTGCTTGTTCGCGATGTCGGCCTGCAGGCCGAACAGCAGCATCAGCACCCCCACCAGCAGCAGGCCGGTGCCGATCGTCAAGGACTGAAGGTGACGTCCGATGCCCGTCTGGCCTGTGTAGAAGAGGTACACGAAGCGGACCCAGGCGCCGCCGCCAAACAGAAAAAACGGCAACGACATGAGTGAAAAGGTCTTGAGCGGCTCATAGAACGCATACAGGCGCAACATCGTCGCGGACTGGCGCGTGATGAAATGGAACATGTTCTTCTGCAAGCGCGACGGGCGCAGCGGCGGATTCGTCTCGATCGGCAGATTGACGACCTTCAGTCCCATTTTCCCCGCCTGGATGATGGTTTCCAGCGTGTAGCTGAACTCGCTCAGGACGTTGAGCCTGAGTGCCGCCTCGCGCGAGTAGGCGCGAAAGCCGGACGGAGCGTCCGCCACATCCGTTCCGCTGAGACTGCGCACGACGGAGGTGCCGAACTTCTGCAGGCGGCGCTTCAGGCTCGAGAAATGGGCGATCGCTTCCGTCTGCCGGTCGGCGATCACGACGTCGGCAATCCGTTCGACGATCGGTGCGGCCAGTTGCTCGATGTAACGCCCGGGGTACTGGTTGTCGGCATCGGTATTGACGATGACATCCGCGCTGAACCGCAGGCAGGCGTCGATCCCGGTCTGAAAGGCTCGCGCGAGCCCTAGGTTGGTCGGATGCCGCACGACGTGATGCACGCCGAGCCGGCGGGCCTCGTCCGCCGTGCCGTCGCGGCTGCCGTCGTCGATGACCAGGTACTCGACCACGTCGAATCCTGTCACACGGGTCGGCAGGTCGCGGATTGTGACCTCGAGCGTTTCTGACTCGTTGTAACAGGGTATCTGGATCAGCAGTTTCACTGGGCGCTCGCAGGATACGAAATCATGTTCACCTGGCTTCAGGCGGGAACTCAATTACGGACTGCACCTGGTAGTCCTTCAGGGATCTGGCGTGCGTAAAAATCATGAGTTCGCCCAAGAGCCCGAGTGCGAACAATTGCAGCCCGAGGACCAGCATGAGCGATGACAGCAGCAATGCCGGACGGTCGGCCAGTGCCTGTCCAAAAAATACACGCTCGATGACGAGCCAGGTGACCAGCAAGGCACCTACCGCGAATATCGTGATGCCCACCATGCCGAAAAACTGCAACGGCTTCTTGGTAAAGCGGACCAGGAAAAATACCGTGAAGATGTCGAGCAGACCCCGCGTGTACTCGCGGGGCTGATAAATGCCCTCGAAGTGGTCTTTCGGGGATTGCCTGACATCGACCTCCTGGACCCGGAATCCCTGGCGATCCGCGAGCACGGCCAGAAACCGGTGCTGGTCGCCGTAGAGCTGAATCTCCTCAAGCACCCGCCGGTCGAACGCGCGGGCACCGCAACCCAGATCGTGAAAACGAAGTCGCGTGACCCACGCGAGCAGGCCGTGAAACAACGAACGGCGGAATCGCCCGAATGGGCCACCGGCGCGTGGCCACCGCCGGCCAATCGCAACATCGCTCGAATCGAGCGCCTCAACCAGCTTGATGATGTCGGCCGATTCGATCTGGTGGTACGCCGGCAAAGTGATGATGAGCCGACCGTGGGCATGCTCGAAACCCGCCATCAACGCGGTGGCTTCGCCGAATTGGCGACTCAGGCTCAGGACGGTAAATCGGCGACCCTCATCCAGCAGCGATCGCAGGCCATCCGCGAACTTCTCGCGTGGGCCGTCGAGCACGAAGATCAGCTCGTAGCTCTGGCCGAGCGCGTCGAGTCCCGCCTTGTATTCGGCATAAAGCCGTGACGCACCGGAGAATCGACCGCCGACCGGCACGATGACCGAGATGTCGACGTCGGTTCGACGATCAGCCATTGGGCGATCTCGTGGGTTGGGACCGGTGGTTGCCGGAGTCCCAGATCCGGCTAGTGAGCCGTGAGAAATCAGTTTCCCGCAGATCGCCCAGCTTGTAGACGAGTTCTCCAAGCACGCCGCCGCAGACTAGTACAAAGGCTGCTACCAGCAGGATCACACCGGTGCCGGCCACCGGCAGCGGCAGGCCGCCGGTCGCACCACCCAAACGCCACAATGAGAAACCGATCATTGCCGTGCCGAGCAGGACGAGCG
>JALYJV010000245.1 GCA_030775105.1 Pseudomonadota bacterium
CTGTGACGGAGATCGTTTTGGCGCAGGGCAAGGAAGAAGGAGCGCGGTGTACTGGACGTACACGAGCGAGTTCTGACGCCGCAATGCGCCAAAACGGTCCCGCCCTTTCGGGGTGCCGCGGGATTTACGGCCATGCGGCGTTGCGCCCTCCTCATTTGGAACCACCAAACTCGGTCGGTCGCGCCTTGCCTGGCCGTAAATCTCGTGGCATCTCAGCGATCGAAATAGCGTTAACAGGCCCTAGCATCCCCGGCAGCCAGTCAACCCCCTCTGATTGCGTGAAGACTTTTGAGTGGCGCTTCCATAAAATACGCGCTCGCTACAGATAACGGCTCAGAGCAACCCCATGACTTTTGTTGTCACCGAAAACTGCATCAAGTGCAAGTACACCGACTGCGTGGAAGTGTGCCCGGTTGATTGCTTTCACGAAGGTCCGAATTTTCTGGTGATTGACCCGGAAGAATGCATCGATTGCACCCTGTGCGAACCGGAATGCCCGGCCGAGGCAATCTTCGCCGAGGATGACCTGCCGGAAGCCCAGGCCGAGTTCAAGGAACTCAACGCGGTGTTGACCAAGCAATGGCCGGTCATCACCGAGCGCAAGGACGCGGTCGAAGGGGCCAAGGAATGGGACGGCAAGCCGGGCAAGCTGGCTCTTCTCGAACGCTAGTCACCAGCAGCGGCAAGAATCACCACGCGGCACCTGTTATTGGGTGCCGCGTTTTTTGCGCCCGCACGCCAAACCTGGCCTTACGCTGACAACCCGGGCATCGGCACCCAGCGCAGCTTGGGATCATCGATCAGCGGTAGATACAGCGCCGCGCGCACTGGTCGCGGATCGAGGCGACGCATGATCTCGCAATAGCTTGCTAGCTGAGCGGCGTAGCGCTGCTGCTCCTGCGCGATGAAGCCCGGCAGGTCGGCACCTTCGTGGGTGCTGGTCTTGAAGTCGACGATCCAGCGCGTGCCTTCGGCATCGACAAAAGTCCGGTCGATCACGTAGCGATGCGGATGGCCGTCGACCATCACGCTCAGTGCCAGCTCGCTTGTGGCGTCGCCATGGGCGGGATCGAGCACCCAGCGGCCGCGCGCATCGCTGACGGTGTGCTGCAGGGCGCGCACCACGCGCTCCACCGCGGCGCTACAACGCGCCTCGGGAACCCCTTCGCGCATCAGATCTTCAGCAATCGCCACCGTCATCTGCGTGCAGCGCGCTGCGTCCCACTGGGCAATACCGTCCTGTGCGATCGACTCGACCCAGCGGTGATACACGACACCGATGCAGCGCGCCGCCTCGCCGGACCAGTCGAAGCGCAGCGCCTCGTTCGCTTGGGACTTGATCGGCGCAGGCGGTGGCAAACCACACGCGGGCTCAGGCCGCTGCCAGTCCTGCAGCCGCCGCAATGGCGGTGCTTCCAGCAATTGCTCTGCACTGGCTGCAGAGGTTACCGGCACCGTCGGCGGCGCCAGCAACGCGAACTCCTGTGCGACCGCCGGCCACAGTCGCGCGAGCAGGCTGCGCGACGGCGGTGGCTGGTGCGCCTGATCCGGTTTGCTGCTCGAACGCACCGACGCAAACAGGTGCAGGTGCTGCCGCGCGCGCGTGGCCGCAACGTAGAGCAGGCGACCATCCTCAAAAGCCTGCTTGTCGTGCTCGATGCTGCGGACGAACTCGAAGCACGGATCGGTCTCGTCACCACGCGCCTGCACCGGCGCCATCAGCAGGCGATCCTCGCCGTGGACATCGCTCAGGTGCGCCCAGGCGATTGGCGGACGGTTATCCGAGCGCGTGCCGCGGCCCAGCGCCGGCACGATCACGACATCGAACTCCAGGCCCTTGGACTTGTGGATCGTCATCAGGCTGACAAGTCTGTCGTCACCCTGCTCCGGTGTTGCCTTGAGCTTGGAGAGCGCGAGATCAAGCTGATCCAGATCGTCGAGCATCGTGCCCGGCGCGATGGTCTGCAGACCGCGGAAGAATGTCGCCGCATCATCGAGCGCTGTCGGTTGATCGACGCAGGCCGGCCCACCGAGGGCAAGCCACACCGCTTCGACCCAGCGCCGCAGCGGCTCGCGCCCCTGCACTGCGTACGCACGTTCGATCACCTCGAGGAGCAGGACCAGGCGCTGCCGAGCATCAGCGCTCAGACGCTGCAGGCGCTGCGGATCACGCAGCGCACCGGGCAGGCTCTCGCGGCGTGACAGATCAATGCACAGCTCGTGCAGATCGGCGAGCTTCAGACCGCACCATGGGGCGCGCAGCACGGCAAGCCAGGCACCGCGCTCCATCGGCTGCAGCAGCGCCCGGGTCAACGCACGCAGATCGGCAATGATCGGGCGATGGCTCAATGCTTCGATATCGACTGCGCGATAACCCACCCCCGCCGCGCGCAGCGCCGGCGCAATCTGCTCGAGGTGACCGCGGCTACGTACCAGCACCGCAATGCGGCTGCCGGGCTGCAGCCGTTGATGCTCACGCACGATCGCGACGACCTGCAGTGCTTCTTCCATCGCCGTCGCGTCAATCTGTGCGTGCACCGCGACAGCAGGGCCACCACCGGCAGCACGGATCGCGACTGCCGGGCTGTACGGCACGGCGCTGCGATTGAGGTCCGCCTGCGGCGGAAAGACCCGCTCAAAGCTCTGGTTGACCCAGTCGACGATGCCTGCCTGCGAACGGAAGTTGCAGCTCAGCGTCAGCGGCGTCAACTGCAGGTCTCCGATGCCATCACGTTGCGCACGCAGGAACAGGCCGACGTCGGCTTCGCGGAAGCGATAGATGCTCTGCATCGGATCGCCAACGACGAACAGCGTGCGTTCCGGGTCGCCAACCCAACCTGCGGTCAGCTGCAGCAGCAGCCGCCACTGCGCTTCCGAGGTGTCCTGGAATTCGTCGATCAGCAGATGGCGGATCTGATAGTCCATGCGCAGCGCAAGTTCGCTCGGATCAGAGACGCCACCCAGCGCGACAACGGCCTGCGCAGCGATCTCGGAGAAATCCACTGCACCGCGTTCTGCAAACACCAGACGCAGGTGCGCCGCGGCGAGCAACAAGGTGTCGAGCAGGGCTTCAAGCACTTCCCACTGCGCATCGCCATACACCGGCGACGGCAGCACGCGCACCGCTTGCAGCTGTGCCGCCAGTCCGGGCATGACGGCGAGCTGTTCGATCAATGAGCGATGGGCTTCCTTGCGCAGACCGGTCTCGCCCTTGGTGCCCGCCGGAAAGCCTAGTTTGCTTTCGAGGCTCTTGCGCCAGCCGCCATTACCGGTCAGCACAAGATTCGCCAGCCATTGCCACTGCAACATGGCATCCGGCCGTGCCTCGGGCCAGCCATCGCTGCGCACGCGCTGCAGTGGATGCGCTGGATCATCGGGGCTCAGGTTGATCGCACACCAAGCCGCCGACTCGACCCACTGCGCCTTCAGATCATCCGGCACGGCCTGCGACAGCTGTTCAAGCACATCGCGCACGGCCCAATCCAGCGTCGCTTCGAGTGCCTCGCGCGGACGCTCGGCGCGCTGGTCCTGCGTGACCAGGCGCAGCCACTGATCGCGCCGACCCAGCAGCGCAACCAGCTGCACCTCGAGCACATCGGTGCGATTGTCGAAATGCTGCAGCACGCGGCGCACGGCGCCGGCACGCTCGCCACCGCTGTCCAGCGTTTCCAGCACCGCACGCGCGGCTTCGCGGTACAGAGGCTCGGCGGCGTCGACGACCTCAACCCGCCCACCGAAGCCCGCCGTCAGCGGTGATTGCTGGGTGATCTGCGCGCACAGCGAATCGATGGTCAGCACACGCAGACGCTGCGGGCTGTCTTGCAGGTGCCAGTCGCGTTCGCGCGACCGCTGCAGCACGGCGCCTGCCAGCATCCAGGTCTGACGCGCATGTGCTTCGGTCGGCTCCGGACCATCGGCAGCGCAGATCGCGACATACACGCGATGACGCATCTCCGCCGCGGCCTTGCGTGTGAACGTCATCGCGACAACTTCTTCGGGTTCGTCCGCGGTTGCCAACAGCACGAGCAGGCGCTGCGTCAGCAGCTCGGTCTTGCCCGATCCCGCAGGCGCCTGGATGATGAAACTTTCGCGCGGGTTGAGTGCGGCGAGGCGCTGAGGAGCATCCGCGATTGGTGTGGACAGGGCGCTCATGCCGACCACTCCGTGCCGTCCTCGTCATCCGCATCGTCGCTGGCGGTCACGACATCGCCGATGCGGCAGGCCGCATGCAGATGGCAATCGCGGCAGGACTGGCGCAGGTGCTTGGGTGTGACACTGGCAAGACCGCGCGCGACTTCAGCGGCAAGCGTCTCAAGGCGACCGCGCCATTGCCCGAGCAGCGCCGTCCAGTTCTCGACCTCGCGCGTCGCGCTGTGCTGCGCCGAGGATTTCAGGCCCGGCGCCAGATCCTCGCGCGCCGCAATGCCGTCGAAACCTGTCCTGCCTGCATCGAGATAGCCAAAGCTGACCGCATCGACATCGACCTGCAGCAAGCCATACAGCAACAGCTGTGGCTCTTCCGGACGGCCATCGGCCCACGGCACTTTCTTGCGCGCACCGGTTTTGTAATCGAGCACCAGATGCCCGCCACCGTCGAGCCGGTCGATGCGATCGGCGCGCAATGACAACAGGATGTCGCCGAACGCGAAGACAGTTTTGTTATGCGTCGCTGGCTCTTCATCCGCGCCGCTGCCTTCGAGCTGCAAGACACTGAACGGTGCACGCTGTGCTTCGAGCGTCAGCCATTCGAGGATGCGCGCCGTCAACCGATCCATTTCCAGCAACTGGAACGCCGGTGTCATCCGCTGCGGTGCGCGCTGCGCGAGATCGAGCACGGTCTGCTCGATGACTGCATGTACGCGCTCGGCCAGCATCGCCGGATCGAGCGCAACGAGCGTCGCGTGATCCTTGAGTTCACGCCACAGGCGTTCGAGTGCGCGATGCAACAACTGCCCGCGGTCCGGAAGGCTCGGGCCATAACCCGGCCGCGGCCAGGGCTGCGCGCCGAGCCTGTGCACGGCATTGGCGCGGAACGGACAGCGCGCCTGATCACCCAGCAGCCGCGCACCTCCCGGCACCGCGCTGCTGCGATCCGGCGGCGGCGCATACGCATCAGCCTGCTTGATCAGGTTGCCGCTGGTCGAACTCTCCTTCCACGGCGGCGGCAAGCCAGATATCCCGGCGCTTTCGGTGAACTGCACATCGGCAATCAGCGGGCTCGCCTGCAATTGCTGGTCGCCATCGCTGAGCGGCCAACTGAAAATCACCTGCGGCGCAGCGCGGCGCCACTGCATCGTGCAGCGCTGCGCCCATGCAAGTTCCTGCGCCGTCGACGCGTGCGGCATCGCCAGGCTGCGCTGCAGCGCGAACGGGATGAAGGGATTGGGCCGCCCGGTCGGCGGCCAGTGCTGATCATCGAGGCCCATGACCCATAGCGCATCGAAATCCATGCCCTTGGCTTCGAGCGCGCCGAGCACCTGCACATTCACCGGCGGCGTCTGCGGCTGGAACACACGTCGCGTCGCCAGCTGCTGCAGCTGCATCAGCGCACCGGACGCCGGCACCTTGCCAAGCACGCGGTCGACACTGCCGAGCTCATGCAGGACTTCGCGCCAGACTTCGAGGGCCTGGTATTCGCCACTGGCTAACGTGCGCGGCCCTGGCCACGCCGCGGCTTCGAGCCAGCGGCTGAAACGCTCGGCCCAGACGCCGGCGTCTGCACGATCGCGCTGCGCGCTGGCCGTGATCAGGCGCTCGAGCTGCGCGCTCAGCGACGGATGGCGCCAGGCGTGCTTGCGCAAGACCTGCAGACTGATCTGCCATTCGGCTTCGTCGCGCAGCTGCCTGTCGACCTCGGCACGCGCGAGAACATCGTCGGTCGCTTCGCCCCAGTATGGCGCGCACAGCAGGGCGGTTGCCTGATCCAGACTGATTCCACTGGTGCATAGGCGCAGGATCTGCAACGCGCCGGAAACGACGCCGATCTCGGCGAGGCTCTGGCCGAGACTGAGGTTGTACGGCCGCTCGCGCGGACTGCTGTCGAGCACGTCACGCTGCGGGCACAGCACTTCGTCGAATACACGCAGCAGGTCTGCGCGGCGGGCGCCGAGGTCCGGCACGATCACGCCGATCCGTGTCTGTGGCTGCGCCAGCGCGGTCTCACGCACCCACTGCGCTGCCGCGCGCAACTCATGCTCGGCACTGGCCGCTGCGATGCCACGGCTCTGCGCTGTGTGTTCTGGCGGCTGCAGTTGCAACAGTTCGCTGCCGGCGAGCTCCAGCGCAGCAAACAGGGATTGCAGCGCAGGCGCGAGCTGCTCGAAACCGGCGAGGATCACCAGGCGCGGTGCCTTGACCGTCGACGCCGCCAGATGTTCGAGCACGAGTTGCCAGGTGTCGCCCGCATCGATCCGTGCCAGCTTGCGCAGACGTTCACGATAACTCTGGGCCCACTGATTGAAGCGCTCGACGTCCAGTGTCGTCGCATCCAGCGGCAGCAGCAGACCATAAGCCTGGCACAGCTTCCAGGCTTCTGCGGCCTGCCGCGCCGCCTCGGACTCGCGCAGCAACGGCACTTCGGAACGCGCCTCGGAAACGACGATACGCCAGAGCAGGTCCGCTTCGGCAGTGCTCAAGACGCTGACTGTTGTCTGCCCGAGCAGGGCCTGCTGCGCAGCCGCGCGCTGCGCCAGTTCGCGGACGAAAACCTCGGCGGTCGTCATCGGCACCGCGGCCCAGACCGATACGCCACGCTGTGCCTGCCACTGGCCATAGGCTTCCTGCAATCCGGCCGCCAGTCGCGGACTCGCGCATAGCACAACGCAAGCACCCTGCACCGTCGCCGGCAGTGCGGCGAGTCGCTCGAACAGCGCGGCGGATCCGATAGCCTTGAAGCTCATCAATGGGGCGGGCTGATCAAAATTGGTTAGCTAGTTTCAAGCATTCTGGGCTCATAATCCGAGCCTCGTTGACCCAATTGCGCATTCATTTCAAATGATGGCCTGGCAGTCGTTCGTCTTCCTTTTCCTGCTTCCGGCAACTGACCTCGCCCTGCGCCTCATCGGCCTGTCGTCATTCCTGGTCGCGTGCCTCGACTTCGGCGCCTTGTTCGTCCTCGCCTATGTGCTGCCGCGTCGCATCGGCTTGGACCGCAAGCCCCTCATAACGCCCGAGCTGTGGCGCGGGCTGGCTGCCTGCGTGCTGGTCGGTCTTGTCTGGTACCTGGTCCGCGTGTCCGCCTACAACTTCGGCGCGTACGGCGAAAACATCTACGACCTGCACTATATCGCCAGCCTCGTGCGGGCGACCGAATGGCCTGCAGCCGATCTGTGGAATCCGGGCGCGAAGGTCGACCACTATTACTACTTCGGCTTCTACATCGTCGCGTTCTACACGCGCCTGCTCGGCCTCGACATCGGCCAGGGCTATGTGTTGATGCTGCTGCTGATTCCGGTGCTGGTCTTCGCCAACTTCTGGACCGTGATGCGCGGACACTTCGTCCTGCGCGCCGCCGCTGCGCTGACGGCGAGCTTTCCAGCCACCGGCTTTTCTGCAGTTATATTCAGCAACGCGGTCGATGTCGCCGGACACCTGCGCGGCATGGCACATGTGCGCCTCGTCGAATGGACCAATCTGGCACCTGCAGACGGATGGCTGGCCGATCTCATTCGCGGCTACGCCTATCCGGTCGAAGGCCTCGCGCACATCCTTGGCTCGCTCGGCGATCTGCATCCGCCGGTCTTCACGTTCCTGCTGCTCGCGCTGGTGCTGACGGTGCTGCTGGGAAATGCGAACGAAGCCGGAGACGAAACACTGCCGGTGTACAGCCGCCTGATCTGCGGCAGCGCGATCCCGCTGTCCTTCGTCATCAACCCATGGACCTTGCCGTGCTTCGCCGTGCTGGGACTCTATGCAGCCTCACGTCCGCTGTCGCTGCGTTCCGCCGCGTGGGTCGCGCTGGGAGCGGCAGCGATGCTCTCGCTGTCGAGTCCGATGCTGATGAACCTGGAACTGCAGACCGGCTCGGTCGGTCTGCGCTGGCTTGCGGGGGATCAGCGCTCGCCCTTCACACTGCTGTTCACGGTCTGGGGGCCGTTGCTGCTCGTCACGACGCTGCTGATGCTTGCCGGTGCCGTCCGCACCCGCTGGGTGCTGTTGCTGTGGTTTGTCGCAATGGTTGTCGGACTGGAAGTGCTGTTGCTCGACGACCCTTATGGCGAGCGCTATGAGCGCTTCAACGGTGTGCTGAAGATCGGCAGCTTCGCGCTCGCCGGCTGGACCGCTGTCGTGTTGCGCGACGCCAGCCGCAGCCCACGTCGCTGGATACAGGTAGCGGCGACCGTTCCGCTACTGTGCCTGTCGCTGGCCCAGTTGTGGGACTCGGTGCTGTCGTCCGTGCGCAAGCCGCTGACCGAGCGCAACTGGGCACTGCATCCGGGCGGCATGCTGGAGAATGCCGAACATCGCCAGCTGTTCAGCGCATTGAGCCTGCGCTGTCCGGGTGTGACGCTGGAACATCAGACCGCGCAAGCCTACAGCCAGGTACCGCTGGTCTCGACCCTGCTCGGCTGGCCGACGCTGAGCGGCTGGACCTCACACCTGAACCAGATCGGCGCCTGGGGGACGATCGCACAAGCGCGTTTCGAACATGCGCAGCAATGGTTCGACAATCCGCAGACCGAGCTGCTGCTCGCCTACGGCGTACGCTACGTATTGATCGACAGTGGGCTTGGCTGGGATGAGCAGGCGCTGCAACGCCACAGCGCGACACTGAATCCGCATTTCCAGTTCGTGCGACTGTCCGCTCGCGACAGCGGGAACCAGAAGATCGTCGGTTACTTCGCCTGGAATGGACGCTGCACGGGTGACCCTGCAGCGTCCTGACTGACGGACTGCTCGATCAGGTACAGCGGCCTCTGCTTGGACTCGCCGTAGATGCGACCGACGTACTCGCCGATGATGCCCAGGCACAGCAGCTGCACGCCGCCGATGAATAGGATGCTCGTCACCAGCGTCGGGAAGCCGGCGACCGGATCGCCGTAGATCAGCGTCTTGACCACGATCGCGATTGCAAACAGGAAGGCAACGATCGAGACGAGCAGACCCATGTAGGTCGCGATGCGCAGCGGCGCGGTCGAGAACGAGGTGATGCCGTCAATCGCCAGGTTCAGCAGCTTGATGAAACCGAACTTCGACGCGCCGTTTCTGCGCGGATCGCGGTCGTACAGCAGTTCCGCGCTCGGGAAACCGACCCAGGCAAAGATGCCCTTCATGAAGCGATGGGTTTCGCGCAGCTGGTTGATTGCCCGCACGGCGCGCGCCGACATCACCCTGTAATCACCGGTATCCGACGGAAGCTGGAACCCCGGATTGAGTGCACTCATCAGTCGGTAGAACAGATGGGCGAAGAATTTCTTCTGCCAGGTCTCGCCGAGACGCACATGGCGCCGGGCGTAGACCACATCAAAACCCTGTTGTGCCTTGGCCAGCAAGTCGGGAATCAGCTCGGGCGGATCCTGCAAATCGGCATCGATGACAACCACCCAGTCCGCGTCGGCGTGATCCAGTCCGGCCGTCATGGCTGCTTCCTTGCCGAAATTGCGCGACAGCTTGATTGCGGTAATGCGCGGGTCGCTGAGCGCCAGCGTCGCCATGACCGCATAGGTTCGGTCACGGCTGCCGTCGTCGACGAAGATAAAACGGAATGCGTAGCCCGCCGCAGCGGCAGTGACCGCAGACAGGCGCCGCCACAGCTCGGGCAGCACCGCTTCCTCGTTGTAACCCGGCACAACGATGCAGACCGTTGGCCGCTCAGCTGGGGAATGCGACATGTTTTGCATAGAAGAAGTTAAAGACGAAGACCAGCAGAGTCGACAGCAACTGGGCCAGCAGATAATTCAGATCGAGCGCCAGGAACAGCATCATCAGCACCAGATTGAGCACAATGGAAATGGCCCCTCCGGCGAAGAACAGCGGCAGCGAACGGCGGTGCGGTGCCGCACTGCCGAACGTGAAATGGTAGTGCGCCACGTAGTTGAACAGCATGCCGCAGACCGCGCCGAGCGTCGAGCCGGCCACTGCCGGCATTTCTGCCCATTCGACAGCGGCATACAGCACAGCGAAATGCAGGCCTGTACCGAGCGCGCTCAGGACGCCGAATACCAGCACCTGCGTCCAGGCCCGGTCACTCCACAGGTTCACCTGCCGCATACTTTCCGATACCCGACCTGATCGCTGAAACCCTGAGTTTGCCCGTAAACTCCGCGCTTCCGGTTCATTCCGTCAGCCATTGACGCCTTCGCCCCGAGCACGTTTGCGTTGAATACCACTGCGCTAGTCACCCTTTACGGCATCACGTTTCTGCTTATCGCCGGCCATCTCGGCAATCAGGCGCAGACCGCGATCAACGCAAGCTCCATACAACTCAGCCGCTGGCAGATTCTGGCCTGGCTGGCCGTCGGCATCGCGATGCGCGTGCCGAGCCTTTGGGATACAGGTTTTCACTACGATACCGGAACCTACAAGGCCTGGGCCCTGACGGCGTCCGATCCCGCCAATCTGCTCGGCGTCTATGCGGATGGGCACTATACCGACCATCCGCCGCTGTTCATGTACGTTCTCGCCGTTGTCGGCGGCATCGCGCGCGCACTGAGCTGGGAGGCCTCCACGCATTTCACCGCGCTGATCAAGCTGCCGATGCTGATCAGCGATGCACTGACTGCACTGATCCTGCAGCATGTGCTGCGGCGCGAAGGCCCGCCGCTGCGGGCGCTGGGCCTGGCCAGCCTGTACTGGCTCAACCCGGTGCTGATCTTCATCAGTGCCAAGTGGGGCCAGACCGACAGCCTCCTGTGCCTGTTGCTGGTGCTGGCCTGCGACGCATGGGCGCGTACGCGGCTGCTGGTTGCCGCGCTGATGCTTGCGCTGGCGGTCGCGTTCAAGCCGCAGGGCGCGCTGTATGCCGGCGTGTTCGCCCTCGCACTGCTCGTCGACCAGCGCCCGCGTGCGGCACTGGTCGCGATCACGGCGGGGATCGCGGCCTATGCCGCGGTTGTGCTGCCGTTTGCGTGGTCACATCCTCCGGAGTGGTTGCTCACGCTGTATATCGGCCAGGGTGCGGCCACCGATCCGAACTACATCACGGTCAACGCCTACAACATTTGGGCCCTGTTCGGCCTGAACTGGCAGACCGATGTCGGCACCCTGTTCGGCATCAGCACGCAGACCTGGGCCATCACCACAACCCTGGCATTGCTGACCGCACTGGCACTGTCGACCGGCCTGAAGCTGCGCCGGCAGACCGGCACCGCTGATCGTGGCGGCCACATCGCCTGGGTTTTCGTGTTGGCGACCATTGTTCTTTTCATGCTGGCGCCGAAGATGCACGAGCGTTACATCTTCATGCTCGTGCCGTTCACGCTGTTGCTCACGCCGCCGCGAGCGCGCATACCGCTGATGCTGATCTGGTCTGTATCGGCACTCGCGAACATTGCCTACGTCTACGCGTACTACATCGACCTCAAGTCGATCGCACCGCACGACACGCCATTCATCCGCATCAATGCTGCTTTCAATCTCGCCGCGACGCTGCTGACCCTGATCTACTGGCGTGCACCACAATGGCCCGCGCGCATTGGCGAGAAACTCGCCGCACGGCTGCCGCAATGGCCGGAACCGGAGATGCCGGCACCTGACCGCTGGTCGATGCAACATAGCCTGGCAATCGCCGGACTCACCGTCGCGGCACTGGGCATCGGCCTGTATCGCGTCGGCGCGATCGACTATCCGGTCAACGGCATCGTCAGCGATGGCTTCGCCGTCGAGTACCAGTATGCCGAGCCGGCCGACGTGCGTTTTTTGGTGCTGTATACCGGCGAGAAGGCGAATGTCAGCACACCGGCCAAGCTGAGCCTGCAACGCTACGACAGCACCAACGACGCCTGGATCGATCTGATCGCCGAACGCGAGTTCAATGACTTCTATCACCTGTACGACGTCAAGCTCGACAAGCCCGGCCTGAGCACGCGATACCGCGTGCGCACCAGCGGCAAGGATTGGCGGATCAACGAACTGGGTCTGCTCGGCATCGATGGCGCCGCGCTGCCGCCGACGCAGGTCGTCAGCGTCGACGCACCACAGGCCGCGCAGCAACCTGTGCGACAGTCCGACTACAGCGCACTGACCGACGAGCAGAGCAACTGGATTCACGGCCGCGGTTATCTCGCCGGGACCTACTTCGACGAGATCTATCACCCGCGCACCGGCTACGAGTTCGTCCATCAGATCCGCCTGTACGATCACACCCACCCGCCGCTTGGCAAGTGGCCGATCATGGCGAGCATCGAGACCCTGGGCATGACGCCGTTCGGCTGGCGCTTCTCCAGCGTGCTCGCGTCGGCGCTGACCGTCGGTGTGCTTGCCTGGGGGGGCTGGCTGATTGCCGGCAATCTCGCGGCCCTGCTGATTGCCGGCGGCCTCGGGCTGTTCGAGTTTTCGCGCTTCACGATCGGCCGCTACGGCACCATCGACGGCTGGCTTGGCCTCTATCTGCTGCTGAGCTTCCTGTTCCTGTGGCGCGCGTTCATCCGCACGCCCCATGCCGACTGGCGCGACGGCTGGACGCTGTCGCTGAGCCTGCTCGCAGGCGGCGGCTTTCTCGGCGCTGCCATCGCGGTCAAGTGGAGCGCGTTCTACGGCGGCATCGGCGTCTTCCTGCTGTTTGCGTTCAGCGTGCTCAGCACGCCCGCAGCAACAGCGGGCAACTCGCGTCTGCGCATCATCGCGCCGCGCATGCTCGGTGCTGCACTGGCCTTTGGCCTGCTGCCGGCACTGGTGTATTGGTTGAGCTATCTACCTTTCATGCGCTGCATGGAAGGCTCACCGTCGCTGTGGAGCGCGCAGGGCTGGCATGAGTTCGTCAAATCGCAGAAATACATCTACAACTACCACTCGCAGCTCACTGACACGCATCCCTTTGCGTCCGCATTCTGGACCTGGCCGCTGTCGCTCAAACCGCTGTGGATCTTCACCGGTGACGGCGAGCCGCGTACCGCGATTTCCATTCTCGGCAATCCGCTGATCTGGTGGGGCGGCTTGCTGGCAATACTCATCGTGACCTGGCACGCCGTGCGCAAGGTTTCGCGCCCCGAACTGGCGCTGCTGATCGCGTGGGCGGCGCTGTTCCTGCCGTGGGCGATGGTCAGCCGCGCCGCGTTCATCTACCACTACTACCCCGCCGCCCTGATCCTCGTGCTGTTGCTCACGCGCAAGCTGATCCAGTGGTCGCAGCTTCCCCGCCTGCGCGAACTGCCGCTGTATGCAGTGCTCATCGCGGGCGCTCTGTTCTCCTGGTTCTATCCGACCATTTCCGGTCATCCGGCACCGATGGCTTGGTTCCAGTCGCTGCGCTGGTTCCCGACCTGGTGGATGCTGTGAGCCAGATCGCCGCATCGAATCTGGTTAGATAACTATTTATAATCAGTTTCTTATGAATAACTTCTGAGATCGGCTCAGAGCAGGCTGCGCACACCGGTGGCGGTTCCGACTCCTGCAAGCCCAGCGCAAAACCTGCTTTTTGTTAGGCGCGCACCGACGCTCCCGGATGTTCAAGTAACTCCATCAGTCCGAAGAGACAACGAGGAGATACGTTCGTGGACTCTGCACACACTGCGCCCAATCGTGCCGTCGATTCCGCCATCCCACCGCACTGGCAGGCCGCCAGCGCTGCTGCCGATCACCGCCTGATCGAACCGCTGACGGATCGCGAGCGGCATTTCCTCGATTGCCTCGCCATTGGCGCGTCGAACAAGGAGATCGCGCGCCGGTTGCAGGTGTCCGAAAACACCGTGAAGTTTCACCTGAAGAACGTCTACTCGAAGTTCGCGGTGAACACCCGTTCGCAAGCCGTCCGCGCCGCGCTCGAGTTGGGTGTACTGAACCCCGCCGACGCCGAGATGTTTAGCGCGGCAGGGCTGCCGTCTTGAAAAAGAACTGGATGGCCAGCTATCCGCCGGGCATGCCGGAAAACATCGTCACGCCGCGCCTTCACAGCCTCGGCGATCTGATTGCCGAGGCCTGCGCGACCCATGCAAACCGCCCCGCGCTGGTCGCCGGCGAACATAGCCTGAGCTATGCACAGCTCGATCAGCTCAGCGAACGCCTGGCCGCGTTCCTCGCAGCCGATCTGAGCCTCGCCGCAGGCGAGCGCGTTGCACTGATGATGCCGAACCTGCTCGCCTATCCGATCGCGATCGGCGGCGTACTGCGTGCGGGCGGCGTGATCGTCAACGTCAATCCGATGTACACGCCGCGCGAGCTCAAGCACCAACTGCGTGATTCCGGCGCACGCGCCATCATCGTCGCCGAACCGTTCCTCGCTACGGTCAATGCCGTATTGGCCGAAACCTCGGTCGACACCGTCATCACCGTGCCGATGGAAGGCGTGCCCTCTGTCGGCAAAACCGCCTATGACCATTCAGGCATCGCAACCCTGAACACGGCGCTGTCGACGCCGAGCGCGCTGCCTTTGCGAATCCAGCGCCATACCGACACCGCGATCCTGCAGTACACCGGCGGGACAACCGGCCCTTCGAAGGGTGCAGAGCTGACGCACGGCAACATGCTGTCGAACATCGAGCAGTTCGGCACCTGGCTCGGCGCTGCCGTACAGCCGGGCCGCGAAATCGTCATCACTGCCCTGCCGATCTATCACATCTTTGCGCTGATGGTGAACCTGCTCAGCTTCATTCGCCTGGGAGGCAAGAACGTGCTGATCTCCAACCCGCGTGACCTGCCCGGCATGGTGCAGATCATGAAGCAGGAAGGCTTCAGCATCATCACCGGCGTCAATACCCTGTACAACGGCCTGCTCAACACGCCGGGCTTTGGCGAGCTCGATTTCAGCGGCGTGCGTCTGTCTATGGGCGGTGGTGCCGCGGTACAAGCTGCCGTCGCGCGACGCTGGACCGAGGTCACCGGCAAGAAACTGGTCGAAGGCTATGGCCTGTCGGAAACCTCGCCGGTGCTGACCGTCAACCGTCTTGACACCCACGATTTCCGTCCGGGAATCGGCCTGCCGCTGCCTTCAACCGAAATCTCGATCCGCGACGACGCCGGCCGCGAAGTCGCGGTTGGCGAAGCCGGCGAACTGTGCGCACGCGGTCCACAGGTCATGCGCGGTTACTGGAACAAGCCGGAGGAGAATCTGCAGGCCTTCACACCGGATGGCTATTTCCGCACCGGCGACATGGCAATGCAGGACAGCGAAGGCTACTTCCACATCGTCGATCGCAAGAAGGACATGGTGCTGGTGTCCGGCTTCAACGTGTACCCGAATGAGATCGAGGCGGTCTGCGCCGAACATCCGGGGGTTCTTGAATCCGCGTGCATCGGCGTACCGGATGAAAAGAGCGGCGAAGCGGTCAAGGTCTTTGTCGTCAAACGCGATGCGGCGCTGACCGAACAGGTGCTGATGGAGCATTGCCGGCAGAATCTCACCGCGTACAAGGTGCCGCGCCACATCGAGTTCCTCACGCAGTTGCCGAAGTCGCCGGTCGGAAAAATTCTCCGCCGCGAGTTGCGCGGCTGATCAGGTCGGGACATCAACCGAGGGCACCAATCGCATTCGCGCCGACTCCACCGCAGGTGCGATAGGCACTAAGATTTCCGCTTTCCGGGTGTTGGAACCGATCTGTCCATGGCAGCTGTGCGCAAGCGGAATGCAAGCGTCGTCGAGGCCAAGCTATATCCAGGCATCGGGACCGGTCAGCCATTGGCCCGCCCCAGGCTCGACCCGCCTTCCGCCCTCGTTGACGGCAGCGCCAGCGTCGCCGTGATCTGCGCGCCCGCCGGCTATGGCAAGTCGATGGTCATGGCGCACTGGCATGACGTCCTCCGCGCCAGCGGTGTGGCTTGTGCGTGGCTGTCCCTGGAGCCTGACGACAACGATACCGCGCGCTTCCTGCGCTATCTGGTCGCCGCCTTCCAGAACATTCATCTCGATCTCGGCCGCGACGTCCTCGCCCAGCTCACCGGGTCACGCGACAGCATAAAACCGCTGCTCGAATCGCTCGCTGCCGACCTCGGCCGCGTACCGACGCGCGCCGTCCTGTTCATCGACGACATCCATTTTGCAAAACAGGATGAAATCCTCGAGATCCTGCACTGGCTGATCAACTACTCACCGCGCCAGTTCCAGTATGTGCTGGGCAGTCGCCTCGCACCCAAGTTGCAACTCAGCGGTCTGCGCGTACGGCGACGCCTGCTTGAGATCGGCACGCGGGATCTGGAATTCACCGCCGACGAATCCCGGCAATTCTTCGAGATCCGCCTTGGCACTGCAATGCCGGATGCCGAAATCCAGCAGCTGATGCAGAAAACCGAAGGCTGGCCCGCTGCGCTGGAACTGGTCGCGGCGGCACTCAAGGACCAAACCCGGCGAAGCGAGCTGATTGCGCATTTCACCGGCACCGATCGCAGCGTGGTCGACTACCTCGGTGAAATGGTATTGAGCAGTCTGGACGAGCGCCTGCGCAGTTTCGTCGAGCGCGTGGCGCAGTTCGATCGGGTCAACGCTGCATTGGCAGCGCGCATCAGCGGGGTCCCGGATGCGGCACATCTGCTGGCGGAGCTGCATACGCGCAATCTGTTCCTGATTCCGCTCGACCGTCATGGCGAGTGGTACCGCTTTCACCACCTGGTCGGGCATTTCTTCCGCGAGCACGCCCGACGCACCGCGCCTGCGGAAAGCCAGTCATGCCTGATCGCCGGCGCACACTGGCTGTTCGAGCACGGCCACATCGAGGAAGCGATCAGCGGCGCGATCCGCGCCAAGGCCTGGGCAATAGCGGCAGACTGGGTTGCACTATCGGTGGAGGAACTGATCCACCGCCGCGGCTATCACCAGACCCTGATGCACTGGATGCAGGAACTGCCGGAAGAATGGGTCGACCAGTTCCCGACCATCCGCATCAACTACGCGTTCACCCTCGCCTTCGATCCGCGTCAGCGTGAAGTCGAGGCGCAGCTGCATCGACTGGGCAAGATCGTCGAACGCCTGGAAGCGTCGAAGAGACCGGATGTGCACGCCATCGCCGGCATCCGCTGCGCAATGGAGCTCCAGGTTGCGATATCGCACGGCCTGCGCGACGAGGGCATCGCCGCGCGCGACTGCGCACTGGCCTGGACGGAGCGCTGGCCCGATGCGCCCGCCGTGCAGAAAGGGCATATCGCCAACGTACTCGCCTTTGGGCACAAGACCACCAGCGACATTGCCGCGGGTCTGGCAGTCGTTGCACAGGGTCGCCAGTGGCATCAGCAAGGTGAGGGTTACTATGGCTTGGCGTGGAACATCTACGTCGAAGCGATGCTGCACATGAAACGCGGCAGCTATCGCGAAGCGCGCCAGGTCTGTCAGTCGGGCCTGGAACTGATCGAGCGCCATCTCAACGGTCATCGTGCGCATACCAGTCTGCTGCACACCGTCCTCGCGGCGGTGGCATACGAGTTCGACGAAGCCGACCAGGCCGTGGCGCACATCGAACAGTCGATGCACAGCATTCAGGACTATGGACCGGCCGACGCCATGATCCTTGCCTATCTGACCCAGGCTCGCCTGCAATTCCTGCAGCGTGATGTCACGTCGGCCTACGCGATCCTCCACGAAGGTCAGGCGCAAGGCACGCGACGCGAACTGCCGCGCGTGATCGTCACGCTGGCCGCCGAGGAATGCACCTGGCTCGGTCGACATGGGCGCGCTGACGAAGCCCGCGAAGTTGCCCTGCGTTGCGGCATCCCCGGCAGGATCGGTGAACCGATGTCCGGGCTGATCGCCGACAAGGCCGCGCGCGTCGCCCTGCGGATCGGCCTCCACGACAGTCCCGGACAGGCGCTGCAGGTGCTGGCACCGGCGATCGAGCATTCCGCGAAGCTCGGGCTGGATCATCGTCGGGCCGAACTGCTGGCCCTCAAGGCGGTAGCCCACAAACTCAATGGCGAGCAGCGACTCGCGTTGGGTGACCTCAACGATGCCCTGCTGATCGCGACCTCAAGGCAGTACTTGCGCACCTTCCTGGACGAAGGCGAGGAACTCGGCCCATTGCTGGAACAGATGGTTGCCGATCACCCCCACTTCGCCGAGGCGGCACCGCTGGCGCGGCGACTGCTGCGCTCGCTCGGGAAGGCTCGCCAGGCCACGGCCACCGAGACTGCCGGCAGTCATGGCAGCGATGCGCTTTTCGGTGCACTGACCAAGCGCGAGATCAGCCTCCTCAAGCATCTCGAATCAGGCATGAGCAATCGCGAGATCGCCGAATCGATCTTCATCTCGGAAGGCACGCTGCGCTGGCATCTGCACAACATCTACGGCAAGTTGGGCACCAAGAATCGCTCAGGCGCACTGGTCAAGGCGCGTAGCATGAATCTCATCTGAACGGAC
>JALYJV010000246.1 GCA_030775105.1 Pseudomonadota bacterium
GCGCTATCGTGAGATCGCCCGCAAGACGGTCGCGCGCCTCGCCTACGGCACGCCGATGCAAGACGCGCCGCAGATCACGATCTCGGACGACTGAGCATGCGGCGAACGCTGCTGATCCTGGTGGCGATCGGCGTCGCCGTCGGAGTCCAGCGCAGCTGCGCGGAGCGGGCGGTCCTGCAGCCGCCGGGCATGATCGCGCCCGACGAGCCCGAGCAGAGCTCATTGACACGTGCCGACGCGCGCAGCTTCGAGTTCGAAGGTTTCCAGCTCGCACCGCAGGCCGGCTATCGTCTCAGTGCCCGCCTGCTGGGCCGCAAGCACTACCGGCTCGGTCGGGAAGCCGAGCTGTCTCCGGTCGACTTTGCGCTGGGCTGGGGGGCGATGTCCGATACCGCGGTGCTGGACGCGCTCGACATCGGCCAATCCGGGCGCTTTTTCTGGGTCCGCTGGGCGTCCGAGCCGCCGATTCCGCCGAAGGAAATCTTTCTCAGCGCCGCAAACACGCATTTGATTCCCGCAGACGACACGGTGCGCGCCGCACTCGATAGAATGCGCCCCGGACAGGTCGTCCACCTTCAGGGGCTCCTCGTGAACGCCAGCACGGCTGACGGCTGGCGCTGGAACAGCTCGCTGGTGCGAAGCGACCAGGGAGCAGGTGCCTGCGAACTTTTCTGGGTCTCCGAGGCCTGGATCGACAACGAATCGAAGACATGAGCATCAAATCAGACAAATGGATTCGCCGCATGTCGGCACAAGGCATGATCGAACCGTTCGAGGCCGGGCAGGTGCGGCATGTCGACGGTCACAAGATCGTGTCGTACGGCACCTCGAGCTACGGCTACGACGTGCGCTGTGCCAACGAGTTCAAGATCTTCACCAACATCAACTCGACGATCGTCGACCCGAAGAACTTCGACGAAAAATCCTTCGTCGACGTCAAGGCCGATGTCTGCATCATTCCGCCGAATTCGTTCGCACTGGCGCGTACGGTCGAGTACTTCCGCATTCCGCGCAGCACGCTGGTGGTCTGCCTCGGCAAGAGCACGTACGCGCGCTGCGGCATCATCGTCAACGTCACGCCGCTGGAGCCGGAGTGGGAAGGCCACGTCACGCTGGAATTCTCCAACACGACGCCGCTGCCGGCGAAGATCTACGCCAACGAAGGCGTTGCGCAGATGCTGTTCTACGAATCCGACGAGATCTGCGAGACCTCGTACAAGGATCGCGGCGGCAAGTACCAGGGTCAGACCGGCGTCACGCTGCCCAAGACGTAAGGCATGAAGCCTGAGGCGCCGATGAGCGGCGTTGTGTGCGAGGACCTGTGGGCGGACTGCGGGCAGGCGCGACTGTATGTCAGGCGCTGGACGCCGGCCGGTACTGAGGCGCGTACGCCGATCGTCCTGTTTCACGATTCCCTAGGCAGCGTCGCCCTGTGGCGCGACTTTCCGGAGCGGCTCGCCATTGCCGCCGCGCGGCCGGTGATCGCCTACGACCGCATGGGGTTTGGCCGTTCGGACGCCTGTCCCGGCGCGCTGCCGCGGACTTTTATCGAAGACGAGGCGCGCACGTGCTTTCGCGCAGTGCGCGAGCGGCTGGGCATCGCGCGCTATATCGCCTTTGGCCACAGTGTCGGCGGCTGCATGGCGGTCTGCGCGGCGGCACAGGAGCCGGAACGCTGCGTGGCGCTGGTCACCGAGTCTGCGCAGTCGTTTGTCGAGGACCGGACCTGCAGCGGTATCCGCGATGCGCAGCGCGACTTTGCCCGCGAGGGACAGATGGAACGCCTGGCGAAGTACCACGGCGACAAGGCTCACTGGGTGCTGAACGCCTGGGTCGAGACCTGGCTGTCGCCGGAGTTCTCGCAGTGGACGCTCGATGCGCATCTGCGCCAGGTGCGCTGCCCGACACTGGCGATGCACGGTGACCGCGACGAGTATGGATCGGTCGTGCATCCGCAGCGCATCGCCGATCTTGTTGCCGGTCCGGCGACGGTGCGAATCTTCGAAGCCTGTGGCCATGTACCGCATCGGGAGATCGGACCCGAGGTGCTCGACGTGCTGTGCGGGTGGCTGCAAGCACTGGCCTGAGCATCCCCTTTCGTCGACCCGGAGTGGTCGGAACCGGCGTGGCAGTGCATGCTGCAAGGGTCGAGAGCCCTGACAGGAGATTCCCATGCGAGGCTTGTTGCCGATCCTGATCGCGAGTGCGCTGCTGGTGGCGTGCGCGAGCCGTGGGCCGATCATCGATACGCAGGGCGTCGACATGACGCGTTACGACCAGGATATGGCCCAGTGCCAGGCTTATGCCGGGCAGGTCAACACCGGTGCAGAAGCCGGCAAGTCCGCCGTCGGCGGCGCCGCGCTCGGTGCGGTGCTTGGCGCCATCGTCGGCAACAGCGGGACTGTGGCGCGCGGCGCGGGCGTCGGCGGCGTGCTGGGCGGTACACGCGGGGCTGTACGTGGCGAAGGCGAGAAGGAACAGGTCGTCAAGAACTGCCTGCGGGGGCGCGGCTACCGCGTGCTGAACTGAGCGTTCGCGCGCGTCATCTGCGGGCACGGTAGTCTGCGCGGACAGACGGCGTTCCAGACCGTCGCGAGGACTATGTCATGCGTCTGAACCGTATTGCGGCCTTCGGCCTGCTTCCGTTATTCCTGCTCGCCTGCGATCGCCCGACAGCAACGCCGGCCGCGGCCGCCGTGAGCGCACCCGAAGCCTTGTCGGCACAAAGCGTCGAGTTCGAGCGTGGTGTGGTCCAGGTCACGGAAGGGATTTACGTCGCGATCGGCTACGGCATCGCGAACTCGATCATGCTGGTCGGCGACGATGGTCTGATCATCGTCGACACGATGGAAACAGAGCAGAGCGCGGCGGCGGTGCTCGCCGAGTTCCGCAAGATCAGCGACAAGCCGGTCAAGGCGCTGGTCTACACCCACTCGCATCCCGACCATATCGGTGGTGCCACGGTGTTCGCCGACGGCAATGCCGATGTCGCTGTGTATGCCCAGCGCGACGTGGTCCGCAACATGGAGAAGACCTCCATCGAGTTGCAGACTGCGATCACCAGGCGTTCGCTGCGCATGTATGGTCCACAGCTGCCGATCGAGGAGATGGTCAACCTCGGCATCGGCCCGGATCTCGGAATCCGCGAGAACAGCACGATCAGCATGCTGCGGCCGACGCATGAGTTCGACGATCGCCTCGACGACAATGTCGCCGGCATTCACTTCGAGCTCGTCCACGCACCCGGTGAGACCGAGGACCAGCTCTTTGTCTGGCTGCCCGAGCGGCGCGTCCTGCTCGCGGGCGACAACCTCTACAAGGCCTTTCCGAATCTCTACACGATCCGCGGTACGTCGTACCGCGATCCCCGCCAGTGGGCGGATTCGCTCGATGCGATGCGTGCGCTCAAGCCGGAAATACTGGTGCCGAGCCATACGCGCCCGCTGCACGGCGAAGCGCTGATCTACAACACGCTCACCGACTATCGCGACGGCATCCGCTACATCTACGACCAGACCCTGCGTTACATCAATCTTGGTCTGACGCCGGACGAGATCGCAGTGCGGATCAGGCTGCCAGCGCATCTGGCCAGCTCACCCTATCTGCAGGAGTTCTACGGCAAGCCGACGTGGTCGGCACGCAGCATCTACTCCGGAAACCTTGGCTGGTTCAACGGCGATCCGGCAACGCTGCAGCCGCTGTCGCCGCAGGAACAGGCCGAGAAGCTGGCAAAGCTTGCAGGCGGCATCGATGCGCTTGCGAAGCAGGCGCAGGACGCCGAAGCGGCCGGCGAGCATCAATGGGCGCTCGAACTGTCCGGTCCGCTGCTGCGCCTGCAGCCGGATCATGCCGGCGTGAAGCAGGCACGCATTGCAGCGCTGCGCGCACTCGGTGAGCGCGAGTCCAACCCGAACGCACGCCACTGGTATCTGATGTCGGCCCGCGAACTCGCCGGTGAATTCACGCTGCCGAAGCGCATTCTCACGCCGACGCCGGAGATGCTGGCGCAGATGCCGCTGCCGCGCATCTTCGACGGCCTCGCGGTGAACCTCGATGCCGACGCTGCGGCGGAGACCGTGATTGCGGTCGGCTTCGAGTTCACCGACAGCCCCGAGCGCTACACCTACCTGATCCGTCGCGGCGCGAGTGAAGTCGTGCCGGAATTGCGGCCGGATGCGGACATCGTCGTTCGCGTATCCGCGCAGGCGTTCAGGGAAATGCTCGCGCAGGTGCGCAACCCGGCCGTCAGCCTTGTCCGTGATTTTGAAGTCACCACTGGCAGCAAGCTCGGCTTTGCGCAGTTCATGCGTCTGTTTCAAGCGGCCGACTAGAACCGGGCATCGGTCCATGTCAGATGTTGACACAATGTAAATAAAAATCATCTAATGCCCACTGTTCAACAGGGTTCAGGGGCGTCGATTGATCAGGCAGTTTGCAGGCAAGTTGTGCGTTGTCACCGGTGGGTCGAGCGGCATCGGTCTGGCCATCGCCGAGTTGCTCGCCGCTGAAGGCGCGCGTTTGCTGCTGGTCGCGCGCGACGAATCCGCGCTCCAGGCTGCTGCCGAACGTCTGCGCGGTCTCGGTGCAGCCGAGGTGGCCGTGCTCAGCGCCGACCTTGCCAGCGACGAGCAGCTGACTGCGCTGGCGCCGGCGATTGCCCGTCTCGCACCTGCGGCGGATCTGGTCGTCAACTGTGCCGGCATCGTCAGCGCCGGCTTCGTGCATGAAATCCCGATGGACGAATGGCGGCGTCTGCACGACATCAACGTGCTCGGCGTCGTCCGCGTGCTGCGGGCAACCCTGCCGGAGATGCTGGCACGCGCGGCGCGCGGCGAGGGCGGCGGACACATCGTCAACATTGCGTCAGCTGCCGGTCTCGTCGGATTCAGTGGCCTGGGTGCCTACGGCGCGACCAAGGCAGCCGTCGCCGGTTTCGGTGAAAGCCTGCGTGGCGAACTGGCCGGCACCGGCATCGGTGTGACGACCGTCTGCCCCGGCTTCGTCAAGACGCCGATCGCGAGCAAGCTGCGCCTGTTCGGTCGCATGGACACGCCGCGCACGCAGCGCTTCATCGACAACTGGTTCGAGAAGAACAACCTGGACGCGCTGACCGTCGCCCGCAGAACGCTGGATGCCGTACGCAAGAACCGGCGCCTCGTCGTGGTCGGCCGCGACGCCGTATCGGGTTACTGGACGAAGCGGTTCTCGCCCGCTTTGCTTGAATACTTCATGGCCCGCATGACGGGTCGCAACCGTGGAGCCTCTGCATGACCGTTACACAGAATCCAGCGACCGGCGTGAAGCTGCTTGGCATTTGCGCGGTGTCGCTGCGCTGGGCCGGCATCGGCTTTCTCGCGCTCGCCGCGGCATTCCTCGCCGGCGCGCCGCTAAAGCTGCCGCTCGACAGCCTGGGCTTCTATCTGGCGGCGTTCTGCGGCTGCCTGATGTTCGGCGTCGGCCGCGTGCTGGGCGATGCGCTGAGCGGCGCGACGACGGCGAAGCTGCTGCTGTCGATTGCGCTGATGCTGCTGCTGTTCGCGGCGATGCGGGTCGCGTTCTTCGCGTTCAATCCGTTCATGCGCGAACTCGTCGGTCCGGCGCTGATCGGCGAGATCCTGCTGTTCGGCGGTCTGGGTGTTGCGATGCTGGTGTTGCGCAAGCGGGTTTGAGGCTTGAGGTTTTCGTTGCGGTGTCGCCTTTGCGACACCCTCGATACACCGCGCGTTGCGCGGCACTCGACACGAACGGAGTGGTTGGGAGTCTCAAAAGAAATCCGTTCGCATCGAGTGCCGAGCGTAGCTCGGTGTATCGAGATGCCAGAGCAAATCTCCGATCAAGCTAAGTTCAGCGCAGCTGACTCACCTTCGCCGCACCACCCGCCAGCGGCAGCTCGATCAGCATGCCGTCGCGCGCCAGTTCCACACCGTCCTTGCGCACGTCCGATACACCACGCAGGAAGATGCGTTCGACGAAGCGATTCTGCGGCGGCGGCGTGAGGTGGTACATCAGCAGCAGCGGCACACCGGCCTCGTTGGCGATCTGCGCGGTTTCGACCGGGCTGGTGTGATAGTCCGGAATGTCGCCGAGCACCTTGCTCAGTCTGGGAAAGTTCAGATCTCCTGCGGTCTTCTGCAGGCGCCCGACCAGTTCCTGGTTCTGCGCTTCATGCGCCAGCAGATCCGCACCCATGGCGGCGGCAATCAGATGCGCATCCTTGATCGTGTCGCCGCTGATCACCAGCGAGCGGCCCTTGTAGTCGAAGCGATAGCCGACGGCCGGGGATATCGGCGCGTGTGTCACGCTGAACACGCTGACCTTGAGTGCGCCGTCGTCGAGAAAGGTCGTCGGGCTGCCGTCTTCTGCAAGGGCCAGCGGCTGCGCCTGCATGCGGCTGATGTCCTCGCTGAGCAGCGCGGCGCCGTGATGGGCGATGCGATAGCCGGTGTCGAGTGTGTAGGCTTCACTGTAGCCGGCGACCACACGCTCGATGCCGGTCGGGCCGTAAACCTGCAGTGGCGCGGTGCGACCGGCGACCCAGGTCTGCATGTTGAACTCACCGAGATCGCCGATGTGATCCGAGTGGTAGTGCGTGAACATCACGCCGCCGATCTTCTCGCCGGGAATGCGCAGCATGGCGAGGGTGTTCCATGAACCGGGGCCGGTGTCGACGACGTAGAACTTGCCACCGGCAATGACCGCCAGGCAGGGCCGTGCGCGGTCCTTGGCCGGAAACGGCGAGGAGCTGCCGCAGACCAGCAGGCGCATTGCGTCATCCGCGAACAGTGCCTGACGATTGCTATTGTCCATGCTGGCGCGGATCGCGCGATCGACCAGCCGATCCTGCAGTGGCGGGTACCGCAATGCGCCGACGGCGATCGCCGCGAGTACGGTGATTCCCAGAATCAGCTTGATGGTCCGGCCCATTGCGCGCCCTCTTGTCAGCAAGATATTGACATAGTGTAAAGTATATGTCCGGACAAAAAGCAAGCGCGGAGCGCGAGCATGGACGCTGCCGAACTGACCCTCTGGGGGTCGCAGCTTTCGCCGTACTTTCTGAAGATCGAGGCCCTGTGTCGCCAGAGTGACCGCGCTGTGCAGCGCCGGCCCGACGGCGGCAGCCTGCTTGAGAACCTGCGCTTCATGCGGTGCCTCGACAAAGCCAAACGGATGGGCACGGTGCGGCGCTGGCCGGCACCTGATCCGCTCGATGAATATCCGCTGGTGCCGTATCTGCTGACAGCAGATGGCGAGGTCCATCACGACAGCAGCGGCATCGCCGGCTGGCTCGATGAAACCCGTGCGCCGGAACGGCCGTCGCTGATTCCGGATGATCCGGCACTGGCGTTTGTCTGCGCGCTGATCGACGAGGCGCTCGACGAAGTCGGTCTGTACCTCGTGCATCACCACCGCTGGGTCGTGTCGCATGCCGACAACACCGCCGGTGCGCGCCTCGCAAACGAGTTCCGCAGCCTGGTGCCTCCGCTGTTCCGGCCGCTGATGGCCAGACGCTTTTCGGCGCGGCAGATTCGCCGCCTGCCGTATCTGTTCTCCGTCGCCCCCGCTGATGTCGATTTTCCGGATGACGGTCGTCCGCCACCGCCCAGCCGTGCTGGCTTCATGGCGACGCACGCACGCATCGAAGCTGCGTGGGATGAACTGGTCGATGCTGCGACGCACGCGCTCAGACAGCGTCCGTATCTGCTGGGCGAGCACTTCACGCTGGCTGACGCGGCCTTGTACGGTCAGCTCAACATGAACATGTCCGATCCTTCATCCGAACGCAGACTGCGCGAGCGTGCGCCACGCCTGCGCGAATGGCTGCGCGCGATTGAAAGGGGTGAACACGCCGGGTCACAGGGTGCGTTGTCCCTGCACGAAGATCTGCAACCGCTGATGGCATGGATTGCCAGCTGCTTCATGCCCCTGATGCGCGCGAACGCGGATGCCTACGCACGGTGCAGGAGCGCAGGGCAAACATGCTGGAACGAAGCTGCGTTCAACCGCAACGAAGCGCTGTTCGACCTGCCATGGCGTGGCGCGCCGGCACGTACCGTGATCAAGACGTTCCAGGTGCGAGTCTGGCGGGATCTCTGCGCAAAGGCACAGGCGCTGCCATCGGGTGCGCTCAAGGCGTTTCCGTTCGTTGACGAGCTACTCGATGCCTTTCTGGGCCCGCTCGATCATCCATAGGCGATCCTGGCCCCAGGTCGTTAACTCGCCGTAGCGGAAGCTCGGCACGCCCCAGAGCCCCGCTGCGAACAGCGCATCGCGATCCATCTCCGCGCGCCGCGTGTCGGTGCCCAGTGCAAGCTTCTGTTGCGCAGCGGTCCAGTCGAGTCCGCAGCGCTCGAAGACGCTGCGCAGCACATCATCATTGCGTGCATCGAGGCCTTCGGCCCAGACCGTCTGCCCGGCGATTGCGCAGTAGCGCAACTGGGTTTCAGTGTCGGCCTCGTAGGGAAACACGCTCAGCAGGCGCAGTACGCCGTCACCGACCGGATCGTGGATATGGCCAAACGGGATGCCAAGCGCATCCGCGCTGCGCTTGACGTCGCGCACGATGTACAGGCGCTTGACGCGCGGTACCGGCAGGCCGCGCATGACCATCGGCAGCACCGGGCGCACCTGCAACGGCATTGCGATGCCGTTCTTGCGCTGACGCAGCAACTCAACCGCCGCAAGATATGAGTAGGGACTGCGAAAGCTGAACCAGAACTCCAGCGCAGTGCCCGGCGCGACGCCGGCGATGGGCAACTTTTTAGTGTCGATGAAGGACAGCGCAGCATCGCCGAGCAGGGCCTGGTCGGTGATCAGCCGCTGGCGCAGGAACTGCAGACGATCAAGCGCCCAGAACCATTCACCATGGTATTGCCACATTGCCGGCAGATAGTGGCCCAGTCGTGCGCGGCGCTTGCGATTCGTGTGCAGGACTGCCTTGGTATGAGCTGTTTCCGATGCCGACGGCGTGAACAGGGTCTGACCCTGCGCGAGCTGCTTCAGGCAGTGCAGTTCCACGTCCAGGAACGTCGCAGCGTTGTCCGCGCGTGCAAGCTGCGCTTCCATCGCGCTGCGTTGACCGGCGGGCACTGGATGCGGCAGCGGCAGGCCATGGCACGGCGCGATGCGCGCGGCATCGGTCGCCGCGAAATCGCGTTGGCGTGCCTCCTCGGGATAGGTGCGCGCATCCGGTTCCGGTACGAGGCGGATGACGAGGGGAATCTTCAGGCGCGGCAGCAGGCGCCGTGCGAGTGCGGTACTGAGTTGCGAATGCGCGTCGCCCACTTCGTAGTACAGCTCCAGCGCCTTGCCGGCACGCAGGCGTGCGACCGGATCGCGCGAGCTTGCAACGCGGTTCGCGACTTTCGACCGCAGCGAGCGCGGCAGCCCGGCCTGCGGCAGTGGATCGGTCTGCCGCTTCGACGAGTCATTCATGGGCAAGGCATTCTCGATATGGACAGTATGTAAATATGATGCCGCGACTGCGCTGTCAAGAACCATGCTACAAAACACGGCAACAACAGCGAGGTTGGAGCGCGCCATGAAAACGCAGGAACTCTGGGTGGATCGCAGGAATCTGCGCAAGGCCGAACTGGTCGAGCGCGATGCCCCGGCCCTGGCGGACGGCGAGGTGCGCCTGGCGATCGACAAGTTCGCGCTGACTGCGAACAACATCACCTACGCGCTGTCTGGCGAGATTCTCGGCTACTGGCGCTACTTCGCGGCTGAAGGCGAGTGGGGCAAGGTGCCGGTCTGGGGTTTTGCCGATGTCGTCGAATCGCGCTGTGCCGGCATCGAGGTCGGCGAGCGGATCTGGGGCTTTCTGCCGATGGCGAGCGAGGTTGTGCTCACCCCCGGCAAGCTGGGTCCCACGCAATTCTTCGACTTCGCGCCGCATCGCAAGGCGCTGCCCAGTCTGTACAACCTGTATTACCGCACCGCCAACGATCCGCCGCAGCTCAAGGCGCTCGAAGACGAGCGCTGCCTGATGTTTCCGCTGTTCGCGACCTCGTTCATCCTCTATGACTATCTGATCGCGCATGACTACTTCGGCGCCGAACAGATCCTGATCGGTTCGGCATCATCGAAGACCGGATATGGCCTGGCCTGGCTGCTGCGCGAGGATCAGAAAGCCAAGCCGCGTGTCATCGGCATGACCTCGCCTGCGAACCTGCGCTTTGTCGAAGACCTCAAAATATGCGACGAGGTGATCAGTTACGCAGACATTGAGCGGCTTGATGCGAGCAAGCCCGTTGCCTTCGTCGACATGGCTGGTTCCGGTCCGGTGATTGCTTCCGTGCACACGCATTTCGGCGAGAACGTGAAAGAGAGCTGCATCGTCGGTGCAACGCACTGGGATGCCGAACGCAAGCGCGGCACGCTGCCGGGCGCCAAGCCGACGATGTTCTTCGCACCAGCGCATATCGCGCGCCGTGAGAAGGAGTGGGGGCCGGGCACGGTACTGCCGAAGACCTTCGGCGCCAGCACGCGCATCGCGCAGGCGATGGCCGGCAGGATCGATGTCGTGCATCTGCGCGGCCCGCAGGCGGTGCTGCAGAGCTATCTGGCGATGCTCGACAACCAGGTGCCGCCGAGTCGGGGGCTGATGTTGTCGATGCGGGACTGAGTTTCCTGCCGACGCCTGTACTGTCCCGTAGCCTGGTTCCGCGCAGCGGAGCCGGGGTGGGCGGTCGTAGCGCAGAGTTCCCGGCTTCGCCGATGGCGAAACCGGGCTACGGTCTCCGCTTCATTCCGTTCGCCTCGAGTGCCTTGCGCCCTTCGACGGCGCTCAGGACAGGCTCCGCGCAAGGTGTATCGAGAGGCCCGCGCTGTAGCACCGGGGTCTCGATACACCGCGCGTTCGCGCGGCACTCGACCCGAACGGGCCGAGTAGGGAGGTCT
>JALYJV010000247.1 GCA_030775105.1 Pseudomonadota bacterium
GGCCTGGGCACTGCTCAGTCCGGCGGTGACTTCGCCAATTCTCGGCACACGTACACTCGCCCAGCTCGAAGACAATCTCGGCGCGCTGGCAGTGACATTCAGCGCCGGGCAGGTCGCGCGCCTGAACACGGCGAGCCGCGTCGATCTCGGCTTCCCGCATGAGTTCCTCGACGGTCCGGCGATGAGCATGATGTTCGGTGGCGTCGAGGTCGGACGCCGTTAGTCACTGTCGCACCGCGCAAATTCCGTCACTCTCCGACGAGGCGCGTCAGTTTTCCGTAGCCATCCTGGCGACACGCGCTCGATCACCGTCGCCGCCCGTCCGGCATACCGCGCCGCCCAGCCAGAGACATGAAGCGACGTGCTCGCGCCGTGCGGCGTAAATCCCCCAAATACAGGCGATTGCTGCGTTCAGGTCGGCCCTGACAGGAATCGCCCCGACAACAAAATATCTACATCGAGCACGTGACTTGTCTGTGTCTCCGCATCACCAACGATGCCGGAGCCACCCATGTCGACCCACACCGCATCAGCCCGCAGCCGCTGTACGGCAATCCCTCACCTGCTGTTCGCGGCCCTGATGCTGACACTGAGTGCGCCGCTGCACGCGTCCGGCTCACCGCGTGGCGATGAAGACGGGGCATTTTCACTGGGGCCGAATGCGCTGCACAGCACTCGCTATATCGCGCAGCGCGGCATCCGCGACAGTCTGCAGATCACCGCCAACTTCCTCGGCGCCGACAACAGCCCGCTACAGCTGAGCTTCACCTTGCCGCGCCGTGCCCTGCGCGATTCGCAGCGCGAGCATGGCATCGTCAAAGCTGAACTGGACGCAGTGATTGCGCGATGCCAGCGCGAGACCGGATGCAGCCAGCGCGAGTTCGAGCGTCGCATCCTCGCCTACTACCGCGATCACGGCCTGCGCCCCGGCTACGACGAACAGCAACGTCAGCGTCTGCTGGTCGATGTACCGACTGCGGTACGCCGCAACCGTGAGCGCATCCGCCCTCTGACACAGGCGCTGCAACGCCTCGCTGCCGAACAGCAGCGCGACCCGCAATGGATGCTGGAAACGGCCGTCGCACTGGTGCAGAGCGGCCTCGACTACAAGCAGCCTTCTACCTGGGACCGGGGCCGCAAGATCGTCGGCTTCTATCCGCCACCGCAGGCGCTGGAGCGTGGCTATGGCGACTGCGACACCAAGAGCGCGCTGCTCGCAGCGATCCTGCAGAACCTCGGCGATACGCCGCTGATCGGCGTGCACGTGCCGCAGCACTATCTGCTCGGCATCGCCGGCACACCGCGCGCTGGTCAGGCATCGATCCAGCACGGTGGGCGCAGCTACCTGCTGATTGAAGCCGCAGGGCCGGCGCGCCGACCGCCGGGTGAGGTTTCGGAAGTGACGGAAAGCGCCTTGGCGAAGGGCGTCGATATCCGGATTGATCCGATCATCTAGTCCAGGCGGAAACAACATCCCCGTTCGTGTCGAGTGCCGCGCGGAACGCGCGGTGTATCGAGACACCGCGACCAAGCTCCGGACCTGCACTCGCGGCATCTCGATACACCCGCTGCGCGGGCACTCGATGCGAACGGACTATTTCTACACCCGAAGAAATCGATTAGCTCTTATCAACCACCGCCTGCACCGCCTCGGCCAGCCACTTCGCCATCTTGCGTTCGGCACCGCGGCTTTCCGGCATCAGCGGAATCTGCCGCGTGCACAGCACGAAGCCCATCGCCAGCGTGACGATCTGCAACGCGCGTGCCTGCGCATCCGGCGCTCCCAGCCATTTCGCCAAAGGCACAATGATGTGCGCCTGCATGACACGCGCAGTGATTGCGCGTGCTTCGGCATCACCGGTCGACAGCGCGACGATGGCCGGTGGCTGGATGCCGAGCCTGGCATCGACGAACAGATGGCTGAGATGCTGGCCGAGCGCTTCGCGCCTGGTCGTCGCCAGCAGCGGTGCCAGCGGCATGGCTTCGATCAGCGCCGCTTCGAACAATGCGGCCTTTGTCCCGTAGTAGCGCAGCAGCAGCGTCGAGCTGACGTCGGCAATCGCCGCGATGTTGCGGATACCGGCCTGCGAGTAACCCAGCTCGGCGAAGGCCTGCTGTGCGGCGGCAAGAATCGCCGCCTTGGTCCGCTCGGCGTTTCGCGGCCTCGGTACTTTCTTCGCCTTCATCTGACGACGACCCGGACCCGCTCGAGGTTCTGTACCCGCGCGTATGGCGTCTGCGTATTGCCAACACGCTGGGAAGCTGCACGCAGCACGGCGAAGTAGGTGCCAGGCTTGCTGTATGCGTGTGTCGCCGTCAGCTGCACGCGAGCCTGCGTGCCATCGACCTCAGCCTTCAGCGGATAACTGCCGACGCCTTCGAAATCCCACTCGGCACCGACCACCGTCCCGGCCGCAGGAGGCACTTCTATCGTCGCGCTGAAACTGACCGTTTCGCCGATCGCGACTTCCGCACGCTCGCCGCCATGGGCAGACAGCGCCACAACCGGCTGTATGCCACCGCGTTCTATTGCCGTGGGCGGCACAAGCACCTGCGTATCGACGATCCGGTACTGCGTACTCGGCGGCTTGCGTCCCTGCTCGGCCCAGGCGCTGACATCACGCAGCGCCTGTTGCAGCGCGCCGGCGAAGCTGACCGTGTGCGCGCTCGCCGCCAGTGTCTGCGGATTGTCATGCTGGGCATGGTCAATATACCACAGCGCGTAGTTGTCCTCGAAGGCCTCGCCGAGGGCTTCCTTGACCTTCGCGCGGTACCAGTCCGCCTGCCAGGGCAGCGCATCGATGTCCATCAGCACTTCGACGACAATCATCTTCGCGCTGATGTCACCGCTCGGGAGGCTGCCTGCGGTGCCGACTGCGCCGATGGGGCCGATCAGCACTTCGCGCTGCGGATAGATCGGCGTGCCGTCAGCGCGGCGAAACTGGTTCCAGCCGTACAGATCAGGCGTCGGCAGCTGGTGGCGCTGATAGGTCTGCAGCGCAAGACCCCAGGCATTGTCGATACGCACACGGTCGCCGGCTTCGACGCTGGCGGTGACGGATTGATCGGCGGCGTACGCGAAGCCGATGCGCCTTCCGTCTATCGTCGCAATCGGCACGCTGCTGCCGGCGCCCTTGCCGCTGAGCAGCACGAGATGGCTGTCGGCGAATTCACGGGCAGGCACTGCGGCCAGTTCCACATGACGTGGCAGGCCATCGATGACCTTCGTGACTGTCGTCTCGAAGCTGAAGCGCGCGGCATGGATCGACGACGTCGGATCGCTGCCCAGGTAACCGGGCTTGCTCCAGAAGTCATCGATGTAGCCGGGATCGAGCATCGGCATCAGCGGTGCGACCTGGGCGAAGTAGCCGCTGTCGAGCGTCGCGTGATTCCACCAGCCGCGCGGTGGGTACCCCATCAGCGCAGCTTCCTGGTAAGCGCCGCGCTCTTCGTCATTGAGCATCGCGAGCGGATCGCCGCTGCCGCCAGGATTGATCGCATCCATGATCGCGGGAAAGCGGTCGCGCTGCCGAAGGACGCGCAGCGCATTCATGCGCACCGTGAACATGCTCGGGATTGCATTCGGCGTCGCCATCACGAACGGCACGAAACCGTCCCAGATGCCGCTGGTGTTCTCGGCGCTGCCGATCACCTGGTAGGAGCCGCCGCTGCCGCCGAACAGATAGCCGTAAGACCGGTGCGCACCATACAGCTCTGCAGCAATGACACGCGAGTACTTGGCCGCCGCTGCATTGACGCGATAGGCGGCGATCGCCGGGTCGGCCATGCCGGCACGATCGCTGCCGCCCAGATTGGTCTGCACGTAATAGGCGCCGCTGTCGAACGTGAAGCCGAGATCGCCGGTCGCAACCTCGAATGCGATCGGGAACGGGCCGATGTCTTCACACAGCGCCATCGGATAGGTGTTGTGG
>JALYJV010000248.1 GCA_030775105.1 Pseudomonadota bacterium
GGCGCAACCTCGCTCGGGATCTGCACCGCGTGGCCGACCAGCTGCGCCGCCTGCAGCGTCTGGTTTGCGGTCAGCGACGACGACAGACCGCTGAAGGCATCGTTGAGCTGCTGGATGCCGGACACCGTGCTGAACTGGGCGATCTGGCCGAGGAACTCACCGCTCTCCATCGGCTTGAACGGATCCTGGTTCTTGAGCTGCGTCGTCATCAGGGTCAGGAAGGCTTCCTGACCGAGCGCGTCGGTCTTGGTCGCCGGCGTCTTGAGCGCAAGGCCGAGATCGGTATAGGGATTGGTCGCAGCGACGCTCATTTCAGATCACCTTCATTTGCCGAGCGTGAGCGTGCGCAGCGCCAATTCCTTGGCGGTGTTCATCACTTCGACGCTGGTCTGGTAGGAACGCGCGGCGGAGATCATGTTGACCATCTCCTCGGCGACATTGACGTTGGGGGCATAGACATAGCCCTCGGTATCCGCGAGCGGATTGCCGGGCTCATGCCTGCGATGCGGAGCGGCGGTGCTCTCGACGATGCCGAGCACCTGCACCGACGGCGTGTCGCTGCCCGGCGCGGCCAGCGCCTTGAACACGGGAAGACGCGCCTTGTAGACCTCGTCCGCGCTGCCGGCAACGGCATCGGCATTGGCGAGGTTGCTGGCAACGGTGTTGAGACGCACCGACTGCGCAGACATCGCGCTGCCGGCAATATCGAAAATCCGCAGGGAGGACATGGTTCAGTGCCTCACTGGCCGGTCAGCGCGGTCATCATCGACCGGATGCGCGAGTCGAGGAAGCCAAGGCTGGCCTGGTAGCGCAAAGCCGATTCGGCGAACTGCGCCTGCTCGGTCTGCACATCGACGGTGTTGCCGTCGGCACTGGGCTGTGCAGGAATGCGGTATTTCAGGGCGGCGGCGTCGGTCGCAGCGGTTGTCGTAGAGGCCGGGTTGGCCGTCGCTGCGGCCTGCGCCAGCACCTGGCGGAAATCGAGATCGCGCGCCTTGAAGTTCGGCGTATCGGCGTTGGCCAGGTTGGCGGCAATGAGCTCCATGCGCCGGCGCTGGATGTCCATCGCCTGTGCCTGTACGCCAAAGAGTGCATCGGTTGCGGCCATGTCCTGCCTCCTGCCCCGGCAAACTGAGCCAGGTTCAAGCGAGGCCTTACAAGGCTTGTGCCAGCACGGGCTGGCCGTCGGCTTTACGCCGCCATTGCCGACGACTGGGCAAGTTTCAGCCGCTCAAGGACCGCCTGGGCCAGTTCGTCCGCACCGAACTTGGCGATGAAGCGGTCGGCCCCGACCTTCTGCACCATCGCGTTGTTGAACACACCGGACAGCGAGGAATGCAGGATCACATGCAGATCGCGGAGGCGCGGGTTGCGCCGGATTTCCGTCGTCAGCGTGTAACCGTCCATGTGCGGCATCTCGACATCCGACAGAACCATCAACAGTTTTTCGTTGATGGGACCGCCTTCCGCCAACACCTGCAACTGATGCAGCGCCTCGCGGCCGTCGGCGACGGTGATCGCCTCGATGCCCATCTCGCCGAGCACGCGCTCGATCTGATTGCGCGCAACCCGCGAATCGTCGGCCACCAGGATCTTCAGACTGGTCGTCGGCAACTGCTGCGCCTGCTCGCGGATGCGTTCGTCCAGCGCCGGATTGCCGCCGTTGACCTCCGCCAGCACTTTCTCGACGTCAATGATTTCAACCAGCTGGTCGTTGAAGCGCGTGATCGCAGTCAGGTAACCCTCGGCGGCAGCCAGCGGTGGCGGTTGCAGTTGGGCGACGTCGACATGGACGATGCGATCGACATGGCTGACCAGGAAGCCCTGCACCGAGCGGTTGAACTCGGCGACGACGACGTGCGCGGCGGCACTCTCACCGAGGTTCTGCGCGCCGATGGCCTGCTGCAGGTCGATCACCGGAATGATGTGGCCGCGGATATCCGCCACGCCGCAGATATACGGATGCGAACCCGGCAGGCGCGACAGCTGCGGCCGGCGGATGACTTCCTGCACCTTGAAGACGTTGATGCCAAAAATCTGACGCGGGCCCAACCGGAACAGCAGCAGCGCAAGCCGGTTGTGGCCGGCCAGCTGGGTGCTGCGGTCGATACTCTCGAGCAATCCGATAGCCATGGGAGTTTTGCAAAGTGCCTGGTTACAGGCCCTATCGGCAGCAGCGGCGGCAACTTGAATGCCGCGAAGCTGGCACGCGGCTTGTAGGGCAACCGGCATGAACATCATCCCGAATCGGCGTAGCCCGGTTTTGCCGCAGGCAAAGCCGGGGCATCCCGGCTCCGCTGCGCGGAACCGGGCTACAGGCCTTGCCTTCGGCTTGTTGTTGATCTGGCTCGCACCGGCCCATGCCACCGATGAATCCCTCGATCGCATCCGCAGCGCAGCCAGCGCCGCCGTCGCCACACAGGCGGCACCCACGGCAACGCTCAGTGTCGACAGCCTCGATCCGCGCCTGCGCTTGCCGGCCTGCGACCAAGCCCCGCTCGCCGATCCGCCGCAGAGCCTGCGCGGCAGCACGATCACCGTCGCTGTGCGCTGCGCGGCGCCGAGCCAGTGGACCGTCCATGTTCCGGTGCGCATCCGCGATCCGCGGACCGTACTCGTACTCGCACGCGCCGTGCAGTCGGGAGAACTCGCCGGCGATGCCGTGTTTGTTCCTCAGGAACGCGATGTCGCGGTGCTGCCGTTCGGCTATCTCGAAGATATCGCCACCGTGCGCGGCCAGCAGTTCAAGCGCGCCATGCCCGCCGGCTCGACACCCTCGCCAGCCGATCTCTCGGCGCCCAACTGGGTCAAGCGCGGACAGTACATCCAGCTCATCAGCCGAGCCGGCGCGATCGAAGTGCGCGCCGAAGGCAAGGCCATGAGCGACGGCGCCGCCGGACACCGGATCCGCGTCGAGAATCGCGGTTCACGGCAGATCGTCGAAGGCGTGGTCAGTGCGCCGGGCGTGGTCGAAGTGGCCTTGTAGAGACCTTGAACATGTTTCCCGTAAAGATTCTCCGGACATGGCCGATAACCGGTCAGGGCGCTGATGCCCGCAGGAGTCCGCGATGAATCACAAGATTGAATCCAGCAGCAATCCGCTTGCCCTGACTTCGGTCCGCAGCAGTCCATCGGTCAGCAGCCGCGCGCCTGAGCGCGCGATATCGACACCGGGCGACTCGCTCCGCGTTACCGACCACGCACGCCTGGCCACCCGCGTGGTCCAGACCGCCCGTGAATTCCCGGATATCGACGAGCAGCGCGTCAGCACCATCCGCAAGGCCATCGACAGCGGCAGCTACGTCGTCAACGCTGCCGCGGTGGCTACCCGCATGCTTCAACAGGAGTGGCAATTGTCCAGCTTATGAACGCCTTCACGCCCAGCACCACCCTGCAGGACAACCTGAATCGTCATTGCGCCAGTCTGCAGCTGCTGATCGAGCTGCTCGGGCAGGAGAACGAAGCATTGCAAGCCCAGGATGCCGAGGCGCTGGAGCGGATCACTTCATCGAAGGCACAAGCTGCCGAACATCTGAACCTGCTGGCCCGCGAGCTCCCTCCCGCCGCCAGCGTCGCCCGCACCGAACCGGTGCTGTGGGCCAGGCTGCAGGCGCTCGCCGCGCAATGCCAGCAGTCCAACAAGAACAATGCCGTACTCCTCGATGCCCGCACGCGCGCCGTACGTGGCCGTCTTGAAGTGCTGCGCAGCGGTTACGCTCCGGCCGCACAAGGCCCGACGGTGTATGGCCGCTCCGGAATCACGCAGAACCTCGGTTCGCGCCGTTTCGGCTTCGCCTAGCGCATTTCGGATCGCAACATTCCGGATCACGAATGTCCGCTCACATCGAGTGCCTGCGAAGCAGGTGTGTCGAGATGCCGCAGCAGCGACATACGGTAGCCATCCGCAGCATCGCTGGCCACAGGTTCGATTAGCGCAGGCCGATAAATCCACGCAGCCCGTTTCATTCTTCAGGCCGCGTACCCATGCCCATGCCCAAGCCCACGCCCACGTCCAGTGCCGGTCGTCTCATTGCTCAGCTTGCCGGCTGGAAGCCGTTCCCACGGGCGATGCTGGTCTATCTGGATCTGCGGCACATGCGCAGCATCAACCGGCTCGGCGATTCCGGTGCCGGCGACGTTGTCATCGAACAGACCCTAGCCGTGCTGCGACGATGGTGCGGACCTACCGGCCAGGCGCATCGGCTGTGGAGCAACGAGTTCATTGCGGTCAAATCCATCGACAGCGGCGAGAGCGCGGTCGACCAGGCATCGATGCTGCGCGCCGAACTTACAGCGATCGCCTATCCGTCGTCATTGGGAAGCAGTCATGTCGCCGTGTCGATCGGCCTGCTCGTCGTCGGTGCGGACGACAAGGACTGGGCAACGCATATCCACGATGCTGCCGAGGCCTGCGAGATCGCCAAGCGCCGCGGCCTCAACCAGATCGTCGCCAAGGACCAGCGTCACAACATTGATGACCGCTCCATCGTCGACGCCAGTCACGTCCTCAACTTCAGGCATCTGCGCGACCAGGGCCGGCTGACGCTGCACGCGCAGCCGATCATGGACATCACCGCAG